>JBLHGY010000034.1:0-14269 GCA_047616665.1 Polaribacter sp. | reverse complement strand
TTATTTTTTCCGAACACGACATTATATAAAGTTGCAAATCAATATCGTACAATAGAATATCAGTTAGAAAGAGCAAAAAGGTCTTACAGTTTAGAAGCTGTTGAATATACCCCTTACATAGAGAAAGTACTTAAAGAAGCTAAAAAAGGTAAAACAATTCATCAACTAGCAAATGAAATTATAGCAGATGATATCTCTATGGAAGATGCCAATGAATTTATAGCATCGTTAATAGAAAATCAAATACTGGTAAGTGCGTTAGAATTAAATGTAACAGGAAGTGATTCCCTTAATTTACTCATTAAAAAGATTGGTTCATTAAAAAACCCAAAACAAAGTATTTCGCCTTTAAAATTATTGCAAAATCATTTAACGGTCATCGATACAAAAATAGGAAACACTTCAACTCCCTATCATCATTGTTTCACTTCAATGAAAGAATTGGGCATTCCGTTTGAAGAAAAATATGTATTTCAAACGGATCTATTTGTTAAAACCAGTACAAATACGCTAGCTATTAAACATGGGTATACTCTTAGAAAGGTACTTCCTTTGCTAAATAAATTATCTCCTTTAACCCCTAATAAAAAGCTAGAACAATTCAAAAAAGCATTTTTAGAACGTTATGAAACTAGAGAAATGCCTTTGGTACATGTTTTAGATATAGAATTGGGTATTGGCTATATTCAACATCAAGCCGTTTCAGATACTAGTCCTTTTTTAGAAGATATACTTCCTCCAAATAAAGTGAACACAGAAGAAACCATTGTATGGAATGAAATTGATACTATTATTTATAAAAAATTATTAGATGCTGAAAAAAACAATCAATTTATAATAGAATTTAAAGATACCGATTTAGCGCATATTGAGTTAGACTGGAAGCATGTGCCAGATACTTTGTCTGCATTTACAGAAGTTTTAAAAATTGATCATCAGGAACGTCTTGTAGTAAATGGATTAAGTGCTAACGCGGGAAACTTATTAGCGAGATTCTCTTATGGAGATGCCCAATTATTAGAACATCTAAAACAAATTACCAATCTGGAACAACAAATGCAACCAGACAAAATAATAGCAGAAATTGCGCATCTTCCAGAAGCAAGAACTGGTAATATTTTAAAGAGACCCCATTTAAGGGAATATGAGATTCCTTATTTGGCAAACTCTACACTGCCTTTATCTCAACAAATTACAATTGACGATTTATGCGTCTCCATACAAAATAATAGAATTATTCTTACCTCGAAAAAACGGAACAAAGAAGTACTACCAAGACTTACGAATGCACATAATTATGAATCTAAAGCGTTACCTATTTATCATTTTTTATGTGATTTACAATCGCAAAATAAAAAAACATCCCTGGGGTTTTCATGGCCTAGATTAGCGGATGACCATCCGTTTTTACCAAGAGTAGTTTATAAAGAAACCATTTTATCAAAAGCTAAATGGCATTTAAGAACGTTAGAAATTAAAGCATTAATGGCTCATTATGATAATGAAGTATTATTGCTGTCCGCTATCGAAAAATGGCGAAAGCTTTTTCAAGTCCCAAAATATGTTCAATTGGTAGAGGGTGATAATACGCTGTTAATAGATTTAGAACATTTTTATAGCATACAATTGTTATTAGCTTCCATTAAAAACAAGAAACAATGCGTACTAGAAGAGTTTTTATTTACAGAAGACACTATTGTGAATAGGAAAAGTGAACGGTTTACAAACGAATGTATTATTACATTATATAATCAAGAAAAATGAAACCAGCTAACACTATAATAAAACGCACCTTTATATTAGGAGATAAATGGTTGTACTATAAACTGTATTGTGGTAAAAGAACTGCAGATATGGTTTTAGTTGATTGTATAAAACCACTTACTGAAAGGTTACTAGAAAAAAAAATAATAGACCAATGGTTTTTTATTAGATATACAGACCCAAACCCTCATTTACGGATTCGTTTTCATTGTAATGATATTAACAAACTTGGACTAATTATTGATGACATTAACAAAGCAGTATCCAATTATGTAGAAAATGATCTCATATGGAAAGTACAAACAGACACCTACAATAGAGAGATAGAACGATATGGCGAAAATACGATAGAAGAAGCTGAAAGTTTATTTTTTCATGATAGTAAGTTGTGCGTTAAAGCATTAGAGTTCATTGAAGATGATACCCTGCTTTTTATGTTTGCATTACGCTCTATATATACTATTTTTGAAGTTTTTGATTTTACTATTGAGGATAAACTTCTTTTTGTAAAAGAAAACTTAGAAGCTTTTAAAACTGAATTTAATTCAAATAAAAGTTTAAGCAAGCAGCTTTATAAAAAATACAATGGCTTAAAAAAAGAAATTATTAACTTTATGGAAATGCAAAGTCATAATGAATATCAGCCTTTAATCAATTTATTAAATACTAATAAAGAGCAATTAGAAATAGTAAAAAAAACGATACTAAAAAAAGAATTGCAACAGAACATAAATCTAAACAATCTATTATCTAGTTATATACACATGATGGTAAACAGATTATTTAGAGATAAACAACGTTTACATGAATTGGTTTGTTATGACAACCTGTATCGATATTCTAATTTTGAATTAGCTAAAAACAATTCCCGAAAATGATTTTTTCAAAAAAATATACTTTCTTTTTTATTCTTCTTTTAATAATTACACCATCTGTTAAGGCTCAAAATAATCAGATAGACTCGCTATCTAAATTAAGTTTTGAAGTTTTGGAAAAACATTTTAAGGAACAATCATCTGATTCTATTAAAAAACAGTCTGCACAAGCTTTTTTATTAAAAGCGAAAAGAGAAAAAAAATCTATTAAAATAGCAGATGGATATTATTTTTTATCGGAGTTGAATAAGCATAATACTTTAGGAGTGAAATATGCTGATAGTATATTGGCCTTAAATATAAATAAAAAGGGTAGTGATTATCCAGCAAAAGGCTACTTACAAAAAGGTATCCAATTATATTATTTAGCTAACTATTCAGAAGCTTTTGAAAATTATTTAAGGGCAACTGAATATTATAAAGTTTCTAAAAATGAATATGGACAACTGTGCGTTAAACATTATATAGGATTGCTTAAAGACCAAACCTATGATTCTCATGAGGCATTAAAAATTTTTAGAAAAAATTTACTCTTTTTTAATAATAAGGAGAAACAAATAAAATATCAAAAACAATATTTAAAATCATTATTTGCTTTAGCCAATTCATATAATAAAGGCAGATTATTAGACTCCGCAGAAATATTCAATAAAAAAGGACTTTTAGAAAGCTGGAAAAATAGAAATAAGTATTTATATCCTTACTTTCTAATGTCATATGGAATTACTAAAAAATTACAAAATAGATATGATTCAGCTATTGATAGTTTGCTGAAAAGCACTCAATTATTCAAAAAAGATAAAACAAATATTGCTGTTTGCAATTTATATCTATATAAATCCTTTCTTGGAAAGAAGCAAGAATATAAGGCAATTGAATATTTAAAAAAAAATGACTCACTATTTAAAGTACATCCAGAAATCATCTTTCAAGCTAAAGATTCTTATGAATTACTTTTAAAATATTATAAAGAAAATAACAAAAAAGAAAAATATCTAAAAGTAATAGAGAAGTTATTAACTCTAGATAGTATTATTAGAATGAAGCATATTAATTTAAGTAAAAAAATAGTTACTAAATACGAAATACCACTCCTTCTCTCTGAAAAGGAACGCCTCATATCAGAATTGGATAAAAGCAACTCTTTTAAAAAAACAACTGTTTTTATTTTGGTTATTGTAGCTTCTTTATTTTTATTGTTAACTTTTTATTTTTTTAGTAAAAATAAAGTAAATAAGAAAAAGTTCAATGATTTAATGTGGAGATTTGATAGTAAGAAAAAGCTGTTTAATAATAAAAATACTGAATTACTAGAAATTACTACTACTGAATTATCAGAAGAACTAGTAAAAGATGTTTTAAATAAGCTACTCATTTTTGAAAAATCTAATAAGTTTATAAAAAATGATTATACTTTATCTTCATTAGCAAAAGAATTAAAAACGAATAGTAGTTATTTATCTAAAATAATAAATAGCTCTAAGAAAGTTAATTTTTCTAACTATCTAAACAAACTAAGAATTGAATATGCAATACAAAAATTAACAACTGATAAAACTATTAGAAACTATACAGTTCAAGCGATTGCAGAAGATGTTGGTTTTAATAAAGCCCAATCATTTTCAACAGCATTTCAAAAAGAAACGGGTATTTCCATTACATATTTTATAAAGCAAATAAACAACAACAAACCTACTGAAAACTAGTTGATTAAAACCTTCATTTAGTTATTGAAATTTATAAATTTCAATAACTAAATGAAGAGATTACAGAATTTCTTAGATACTTTAGTGGCTCACTTTAAAATTTAAAATTATTATGAAAAAACAACAAGAACAAAAAGGAAAATTAAGTCTTAAAAAGTTTCAAATCTCAAAAATTAAAAACCCTCAAAGAATAGTAGGTGGCAATAATATAGGTGATGATGATGATGACACTGGTAATTCACACAAGGCTATAAAGTAATTATTATTTTATTAGCCAAATATATTTTAAAAGTATATTTGGTTAATTTATCTCATACCTAAAAAAATGAAATTTAACTTTATTATTAGTGCATGTTTTTTTTTCTTTTTAATTAGTTGTAAAAAAAAAGAAATGTCTAAATCAAATTTAGCTCCAAAAATAGCAATTACTACTGAATATCATAATCAAAAGGTAAATGATTCATATCGTTATATGGAGAACCTTAAAGATTCTATATTTTTAAGTTGGGTGAAAGAGCAAGAGACACACACTAAAGAAGCTCTTAATTCAATCTCTAATAGAAAAAGATTATTAGATAAGATCTCTAGTTTGGACAAAAAAAACACAGCCACTTTTTCTTTATTAAAAATAATTGATAATAATACACATTTTTATTTAAAAAAAGAAGGAACCAGTAACACAGCAATACTATATAAAAGTGAAGGTTTTAAAGGAAAAGAAATTGAATTATTTGATCCTAAAACATATGCTCCAAACACAAAAGAAAAGTACTCCATAAATTATATTCAACCTAGTTGGGACGGAAAAAAAATTGCAATAAGCATTACTTCTCAAGATAAAGAAATTTCAGAAATCATTATTTTAGATATTCCAAGTAAAACTAGATCTTCTGAAGTTATAAAAAATTGTTGGCCTTCTGGTATTGGAGGTATTCATTGGTTACCAGATAACTCTGGTTTTATTTATACCCATATTCCAGAAATAGACAAGAACTCTAAAAATTATATTTTAAACACAGCTAGTGTTATTTATACATTAGGAGACAGTCCTAAAAATAGTAAAACACTTTTTTCAAAAACGAATAACCCTGAATTAGATTTAAAGTCTAAGGATTTTTGTATTATTTATTTTTGGAATCAAACAGATAAATATTTGATAGCAAAAGTGGGTGGCATAGGCTTTAAGGATTATTATTACGCTCCTGTTAATAGTATTACCAACAAAAAGATACAATGGAAACCGTTATTTAAAAAAAAACATCAAATAAAACAATTTTCTATTGCTAACGATAGTTTGTTCTATAAAACATCTAAAAATGCATCAAATTATAAAGTATGTAAAACTGCATTAGCAAATTTAAATTTTGAAAACCCTGAAATTATAGTTGAGGAAGATAAAAATGCAGTTATCACAGATTTTGCATTGACAAAAAATGGCCTTTTTTATGTAAAAACTAAAAATGGTGTTGAAGCAAAGCTCTATCATTTTAAAGAAAACAAAGAACAAAACATCCCGATACCAAAAGCATCTGGATCGATAAATCTTACTTCCAAAAACAGTAAATCAAAGGATTTATGGATAGAAATTGAAGGATGGACAAATAATGAAGAACGTTACTACTATAACGATAAAACAGGACTATTTACAGAAGAAAATTTAGGAGAAATAGTTAAATTCAATGAATTAAACGATGTTATTATAGAAGAAATAGAAGTTACTTCACATGATGGTGTTAAAGTCCCATTATCTATTATGTATAAAAAAGGCTTAAAATTTAACAGCGAAAACAGGTTATTAATTACTGGTTATGGTGCTTATGGGATATCTGATGTTCCTTACTTGGATAAATACATGTTGCATTGGCTAAATGAAGGAGGTATTTATGCTTCAGCACATGTTCGTGGTGGCGGTGAGAAAGGAAATAAATGGCATAAGGGAGGATATAAAACTACAAAATCAAATACATGGAAAGATTTTATAGCCTGTACTGAGTACCTTTTTGATAAAAAGTACTCGTCTCCTAAAAAAACAGCTATTTGGAGTGGTAGTGCTGGTGGCATTTTAATTGGAAGGGCTATTACAGAGCGTCCAGATTTATATGCAGCTGCCTTTATTAGAGTAGGCGTGCTGAATGCTTTACGTTCAGAAACAGGTTATAATGGAGCGAATAATACCAAAGAATTTGGAACATTTAAAGATGCTGTCGAATTTAAAGCATTATTAGAAATGGATGCTTTTCAACATATAAAAAAGGGTGTAAAATACCCAGCAGTTTATCTTACGGCAGGAATGAATGATGCTAGAGTACCTGCTTGGCAACCTGCAAAGTTTGCTGCAAGAATGCAAGAAGCAACTGTTTCTGAAAAACCTGTTTTACTTTCTGTTGATTTTGAAGGTGGTCATGGGTTTGATGCTTCAGTAAATAAAAAAAATGAAGAATTAGTAGATGTCTTATCATTCTTTTTATGGCAAACAGAACACCCAGATTATCAGCCTGAAAAGTAAGATTTCTTATTATTTTAAATGAAACATTTCCTTCCTCTCATCTAATAATTTGAGAGTATAATTCTGGTGATGCAAGAAAGACAGCTTCTCTAAAAATAGGATTTATTTTAGCTATTGTCTTGAAGTAGTTCCCTTTTTTTTATAAAATTGAATTAGAAACAATGGTGTTCTTAAATAGTAATTATTAAATAATGGATATGTTTTAGAAGTTTTTTTTTAGCAAATTTCATTATTTAATCCAACAAAGACACATAAATTAGAAAAAATTAACTATTGTTTTAATTTGCTTATTTTCAGTTATTTATACAAAATAATACTACTTGAAATTTATAAATATCAACAACCTTTGTTTGTAATCATCAATTTTCTTGCGTTTGTTTGTGTCAGAATTTATCGATTGGGAAGTTCTATGAAAAAGAAAGAATTACAATTCCCTTACTTTATTTTACTAAAAGAGTAAGGGAGTAATTCAATTAACAGCAAACCATAGATAAACAAGTATTTCTAAAATGCTCATATGGCTATGAGTGCCCTAAAATAAATTGTAGAAAATTATAACATTAATAAACAGCATGTCAGATGATAAAAACAATCATACTATTAGTCTTATCTATTTTAGAAATAATTTTAGGATAAAAATATTAGAATGAAATCAGATGAAAAAAAGTACAGACAGTCTTTACAAATAGACTCGATATTTATAAATAGGGTCTTGCTTTAATTGTATACTGCAATTTTCTATAGTTTGTTTGTATCAGATTTTATCGATAGGGAGTTTTATGAAAATGAAAGAATTATAAGCTGACAAAGGGCATTATTATAATTTATGGCAACAACAAATGCCACAAGTAGATTTAAGATAAAAAAGTTAAATTTGCTTTCTATTATTAAAAACAAATCTTGAAAAAACCCCTACACTACAAACAATCAGACGCTAAAGATTGTGGCCCTACTTGTTTAAAAATAGTTGCCAAACATTTTGGTAAGACTATTGCTATTCAAGAATTAAGAAAACTTACAGAAACTACAAGAGCAGGCAGTAGTTTGTTAGGATTAAGTGACGCTGCTGAAAAACTAGGTTTTCGAAGTTTAGGAGTTAAGATATCTTTAGAGAAATTACTAGAAGCCCCATTGCCTTGTATTTTACATTGGAATAAAAACCATTATGTGGTGCTGCATAGCATTACGAATTCTAAATTACGAATTACGAATTTGGGAGATCGTGCCAAAAATAAACCTGTTTTTCATATAAGTGACCCCGCGCATGGTTTGCTAAAATACAATCAAACAGCATTTATAAAACATTGGATAGGAAACAATGCCAATGAAAATACAGAAGAAGGTGTTGCTTTATTAGTAGAACCTACACCAAAATTTTTCCTATCCCCAACCCTTTCCGAAGGAAAGGGAGCGGAAAAATCTCTAGGCTTTTCTTTTTTATTCAAATATTTATTTCGGTACAAAAGATTTCTTGCACAAATAATTATTGGTTTACTGGCTGGAAGTTTATTACAGCTTATTTTTCCTTTTTTAACCCAGAGTATTGTAGATGTAGGTATAAAGAATCAAGATATTCATTTTATCTATTTAATACTTTTCGCACAGTTGGCATTATTTTTAGGAAAAACAGCCGTAGAAATTATACGCGGTTGGATTCTTTTGCATTTAAGCACACGTATTAATATTTCTTTGGTTTCAGATTTTTTTATCAAACTAATGAATTTACCGATTGCTTTTTTTGACACCAGAATGACAGGAGACATCTTACAACGTATTAATGACCATAAACGGATAGAACGTATTTTAACTACTTCGTCATTAAACGTTCTATTTTCTATGATGAATCTCATTATATTTAGTTTTGTGCTCGCCTATTACAATTGGCAAATATTTGCCATCTTTTTAGTAGGAAGCGTTTTATACTTTTTATGGATCACCCTTTTCTTAAAAAAACGCAGAGATTTAGATTACAAGCAATTCTCACAAGTTAGTCAAGAACAATCTAAAGTAATTGAGTTGATCAACGGAATGCAAGAAATAAAACTGCACAATGCAGAAAAGCAAAAACGCTGGTCTTGGGAATATCTACAAGCGCGTTTGTTTAAAATATCAATAGAAGGTTTGGCTTTAGAACAAACCCAAAATGTAGGTTCAGGCTTTATTAATGAATTTAAAAATATTTTAATAACCGTACTCGCTGCAAAATTAGTAATTGATGGAAACATAACGCTAGGAATGATGCTAGCCATTACCTACATTGTTGGGCAGCTAAACTCGCCTATCGCTCAATTAATAGGTTTTGTAAGAGAACTACAAGATGCTAAAATCTCTTTAGAACGGTTGTCTGAAATACATGAAAAAGAAGACGAGGAGCCTGAAAATAAGGAGTATATTTCTGAAATACCGAAAAATTCAACAATACATCTAAATAAAGTGTCTTTTAGATATATTGGTTCAGATCAACTGGTTTTAAAGGAGTTAGATTTAGAAATTCCTGCAAATAAAATTACAGCAATTGTAGGCGCAAGCGGAAGTGGAAAAACCACTTTAATGAAATTGCTGTTAAAATTCTATGATCCGAATTCTGGAGGTATTCTATTAGGAAACTATGATTTAAAAAGTGTTTCTCAAAAAACATGGAGAAGCCAATGCGGCGTAGTGATGCAAGAAGGCTATATTTTTAGTGATACCATTGCCAATAACATTGCTGTGGGTGTAGATTATGTAGATAAAAAGAAATTAGCGCACGCTGTAGATGTTGCCAACATACAAGCGTTTATAGAAAGTTTACCGCTGTCTTATAATACTAAAATAGGCATGGAAGGCGTTGGCTTAAGTACTGGGCAAAAACAACGTTTATTAATTGCAAGAGCCGTCTATAAAAATCCAAATTATTTATTTTTTGATGAAGCCACTTCTGCCCTAGATGCCAATAATGAAAAGGTTATTATGGCCAAATTGAACACCTTTTTTGAAGATAAGACAGTTGTAGTAATTGCGCATCGATTGAGTACTGTTAAAAACGCAGATCAGATTGTGGTGTTAGATAAAGGAAAAATTGTAGAAGTTGGAAATCATACAACTTTAGTAAAACAAAAAGGAAGTTACTATCATTTAGTGAAAAATCAACTAGAATTAGGAAGCTAAGTTATAATTCGTAATTCTCAATTCGTAATTCGTAATTCGTAATTCGTAATTTTTAAAAGAAAAAAGATGAAGAAAGACAATATTGTGCAAATAAAGAGTTGTGAGTTTGCTTTGTTATGCATAAAACTTTTTCAGAATTTATCTAAAAATAAAAAGGAGTACATACTTTCTAAACAAATTTTAAGAAGCAAGAGAGACACATTATTGATTGCAATTATTAAGAGACAGTGCTTAAATTTCTAAGGAAGAAAGCATTGTTCTTATTGAAAAATGTGAGGAATTACTTCGTATTATTGGTTCAATACAAAAAACAACAAAAGCGCGTAATTCATAATTCGTAATCCGTAATTTAAAAAAAAAATATTAGTGAGTCCATTAATTTTAATAATCACTTAAATAAAAAAGTTTCTATTGATTAAGAAGGGTGTTTAAAGAAGATGCCCTCATTCAAAGAGAATTTTGGACATATTGATAAAACGAAAATTAAAGATGTTATTTCTAATAAAGAGTTCAATAAATTATGGTTAATAACCAAAGATAAAGTCAATATTTGTAAAGATTGTGAGCATGGGTATATTTGCCCACAATTAATAACTGATAAAGAATACATAAAATCAAAACCAAAAATATGCAATTACAATCCTTACTTAGCAAACTGGCAATAAGTATTTTTATCTTTAGTTTACTTTGTAAGCCTATTGAAGTATTTAGTCAAAAAATTACGATAAAATCAGAGTATTTAAAACAAGAAAGAATTATAAATATCTTTCTTCCAGAAGGGTATGAATGCTCAAAAGCATCTTATCCAATTGTTTTTGTAACTGATGGAAGTGTATTGACTAATTATATTCATGGCTTGTTTATATATAATTGGGATATTTATCCACCTGTTATAATAGTAGGAATAAATCAAATAAATAGGGGCAAAGAATTAGTACCTCAAGAAGGTAGTAAAATATATGAAAATTTTTCAAATTTTGTTAATAAAGAATTACTACCTAGAATAGAATCTGATTATAGATCTAATGGTCTTAATATTTTAATAGGCCATTCTTTCGGGGGATATTTTTCTTTAGTTTGTATGCTTGAGAATCCTAAAATTAATTATGCAATTTCCATTAGTCCAACAATATGGGGTAGGTATGAAAAAAATATTGATTTAACACTTAAAGAATATTCTTCTGTAAATCAAAATAAGATTTATTTTGGAATTGCTGAAGGTGATCATAAAACCTTAAAAAAAGGAGTTATAAAACTCAATGATTTTGTTAAAAACAACTCAAAATTAAAGATAGAGTCTAATATAGAAGAATATTCTAATGAAGATCATAATTCTTCAATTTTAATTGGTGCAAGAAAGGGCTTAAATAAAATATTTAAAAATTGGCCAACGGTTTTTCCTACAGAAAAATGGAATAAGATGTCAGAGAAAAAAGATGCATCAATCTTTTACAATTACTTTCATAATATTTCAAAAAAAACTAAAAAAAATATAATTCCTTCTGAAGAAGATTATAATTCACTAGGTTATTTTTATTTAGGGGAAAACAAAATTACAGAAGCAATAGAAATATTTAATAAAAATATGTTTTTATATCCTTGTTCATCAAATGTATATGATAGTTTGGGTGAAGCTTATGAAAAAAATAATAATTTAAAAAAAGCTCTTAGATCGTATAGAAAAGCAGTTAAAATTGAGAAAAAAACGGGAAGAGATAAAAGTTTAATCAATCAATATGTACAAAGAATTCAAGAATTAAAAAGGAGTACATACTTTCTAAACAAATTTTAAGAAGCAAGAGAGACACATTATTGATTGCGATTATTAAGAGACAGTGCTTATATTTCTAAGGAAGAAAGCATTGTTCTTATTGAAAAATGTGAGGAGTTACTTCGTATTATTGGTTCAATACAAAAAACAACAAAAGCGCGTAATTCGTAATCCGTAATTCAAAACCCGTAATTCATAATTGATAATTCGTAATTCATAATCCATAATTCGTAATTCGTAATTCAAAAACCGTAATTCGTAATTCATAATTCGTAATTCCTAATCCGTAATTCATAATTCATAATTTAAAAAATGAGCACTAATTTAAAAGATATAGAAATTAGAAGTGAAGAAGTACAAGAGATTCTAACGAAAGTACCCAATTGGATGATTCGTTGGGGAAATACGCTATTCTTGTTTTTAATTGTACTGCTTTTAGCATTGTCTTGGCTTGTAAAATATCCAGATATTATTACTTCAGAAGCAATTATTACAACTAAAATTCCGCCTCAAAAAGAATTTGCTAGCGTTACAGGAAAAATTGATACCCTATTTGTAAAAGATGCACAGAATGTTATTGAAGGTGAGACACTCGCAATTATAGAAAATACAGCTAATTATTCAGATGTATTCTTTTTAAAATCAATTATTGATACCATTAAAGTGCAAAAAAAATCTTTTATTTTTCCAATCGATAAACTTCCAATTTTATTTTTAGGAGATATAGAAACAAGTTATGCTATATTTGAAAACAGCTACATTAAATATCTTTTAAATAAAGAGCTAGATCCTTTTTCTAATGAAGAAAATGCCAATAGAATAACAACTTCAGAATTAAATAGACGTTTGTCTAATTTGCAATCTCAAAAAGCACTACATAAAAGAGAATTAGAATTCAAACAAAAAGATTTAGAAAGAAGTAAATCGTTGTTTGAAAAAGGGGTGATTTCTGAAAAAGAATATGAAACCAAGCAGTTAGAATATTTACAAGCAGTACGAAATTATAAAAACATGGCTGCTGCTATTTCTCAAGTAAGAGAAGCTATTTCTAATAGTAAAAGAACCTCTAAAGGAACAGAAATAGCACATATTAGAGAGGAAATGACCTTACTGAAGAATGTAATTCAATCTTTTAATCAACTAAAAAAAAGTATTAAAGATTGGGAAATGAAGTATGTGTTAAGCTCTAAAATAAATGGAAAAGTTTCTTTTTTAAATTATTGGAGTCAGCATCAAACAGTAAATCAAGGTGCTTTAGTTTTTACAATTATTCCGAATGAAAATGCTGCTTTTATTGCCAAATTGAAGACGCCTGCGCAAAATTTAGGGAAAGTAAAAATCGGACAAATCGTAAATATCAAACTTCAAAATTATCCAGATTATGAATTTGGGGTTTTAAAAGGCACTGTACATCATATTTCTGAAATTTCTACCAAAGATGGTTTTTACACCATTGACGTTTCACTTCCTAAAAAATTAAGAACCTCTTATAATAAAAAAATAGCATTCAAACAAGAAATGCGTGGTACCGCAGATATTATAACAGAAGATTTACGTTTAATGCAGCGTTTCTTTTATCCCTTTAATAAAATTATGAATCGATAGTTTACATTTCTCTTTATTTTTCTATCTTTAAGAAAAGAAAAAAAATGCTAGTTAAAGTCTATGGTTCTGCCGTTTTTGGTATTGAAGCCACCACCATTACTGTCGAAGTAAATATCGACAAAGGAATTGGGTATCACTTAGTTGGGCTACCTGACAATGCGGTTCGGGAAAGTTCGTATCGAATTTCTGCGGCGCTAAGTAATAATAAATTCAAACTCCCGGGGAAGAAAATCATTATAAATATGGCACCTGCCGATATTCGGAAAGAAGGTGCTTCTTATGATTTAACACTTGCCATCGGAATTCTTGCTGCCTCTAATCAAATAAAATTCAATACCATTGAAGACTATGTTATTATGGGTGAACTTTCTTTAGACGGAAGTTTACAGCCTATAAGAGGTGCTTTACCCATTGCTATAAAAGCAAGAGAAGAGGGTTTTAAATATTTAATTCTTCCGAAAGAAAATGCTAAAGAGGCTGCAATTGTAGATGATTTAGAGGTTTTAGGCGTAGAAAACATCTTAGAAGTTATTCACCATTTTAATGGGAATCAAAAAATTGAACCTACCATTGTAGATACACGAGCAGAATTCTACAAAAGCATGGATTTCCCTGAGTTTGATTTTTCGGATGTAAAAGGGCAAGAATCTATTAAACGCTGTATGGAAATTGCTGCTGCTGGCGGCCATAATATTATTCTAATTGGTCCTCCAGGTTCTGGGAAAACAATGTTGGCAAAAAGATTGCCAAGTATTTTACCTCCAATGACCTTGCATGAAGCGCTAGAAACTACAAAAATTCATTCTGTAGTTGGTAAAACAAAGAACAATGGTTTAATGTTTCAAAGACCTTTTAGAAGTCCGCATCATACAATTTCTAATGTTGCTTTGGTTGG
>JBLHGY010000033.1:0-14291 GCA_047616665.1 Polaribacter sp. | reverse complement strand
TTTCTAAAATAGATAGACCATTATACACAGGGCAAATAATTCAATATAATGTGACACCGCTTTTAGGTATTAAAACAAAATGGATCTCTGAAATTACGCATATAGAAGAAAAAAAATACTTTGTAGATGTTCAAATGTACGGGCCTTACGCTCTTTGGCATCACAAGCATTTTGTAAAAGAAATAGAAGGTGGTGTAGAATTAGAAGATATTATAGATTACAAAATTCCTTTAGGAATTTTAGGTCAAATGGTGCACCCTTTTTTAGTAAAACCAAAATTAGAAGAAATTTTTAATTACAGACAAGAAAAGTTACTAGCACTTTTTGGTAAAATTAAATAAGATGAAGGATACTGTAAATATTTTTTGGTTTCGCAGAGATTTAAGGCTGGATGATAATGTTGGATTTTATAACGCGCTTAAAAGTGAACATCCGGTGCTACCTATCTTTATTTTTGATGAAGAAATTTTAAAAAAACTCCCTAAAGACGACGCTAGAATTACTTTCATCTATGAAACGCTTCAAAAGATGCGTACTAAATTAAAAGATAAAAATAGTAGCAGTATTGCCATGTTTCATGGGGAGCCAGCAGTTGTATATAAAAATCTATTAGAAAAATATAATATAGATACCGTTTTTACAAATAGAGATTATGAACCCTATGCTAAAGAGAGAGATGGTAAAATTCAACAATTATTAAATGATAATACTATTAAATTTAAAACATTTAAAGACCAAGTAATTTTTGAACAAAATGAAGTTACTAAAAAAGATGGTTTACCTTATGTAGTATACACGCCATACATGAAGGTTTGGAAGGAGCAATTCAAAACATACACCTTAGATTTTTACTACACCAGTTCATTCTTAAAAAACTTAATACAGGATAAAGAACTACCAAATTTAACTTTATCTGATATTGGTTTTACAAAATCAAATCAAAAAATAAAAAAACATATTGTAACCCCTGCGCTTATTCAAAATTATGAAGATACACGAAACTTTCCTGCACAGGATGCTACCTCTAAACTAGGACCACATTTACGTTTTGGCACGGTTAGTATTCGTAAGATGATAGAAAAAGCGATTACAGAAAAAAATGAAATTTTTTGGCAAGAACTAATCTGGAGAGAATTTTTTATGCAAATTCTATGGCATTTTCCGCATACCTCAAAAAATTCTTTTAAAGCAAAGTATGATAGAATTGACTGGCGCAATAATGAAGCTGAATTTCTTAAATGGTGTAATGGCGAGACAGGATACCCTTTAGTGGACGCTGGAATGCGCCAACTAAATGAAACCGGTTTTATGCACAATAGAATTAGAATGTTAGTGGGTAGTTTTTTATGCAAACACTTATTAATAGACTGGCGATGGGGAGAAGCATATTTTGCCGAAAAATTACATGATTACGAAATGGCCAGCAATATTGGAAATTGGCAATGGGTTGCAGGCTCTGGTGTAGATGCAGCACCTTATTTTAGAATTTTTAATCCTACAACTCAAATTAAAAAATTTGACAGCGACTTAGCCTATATTAAAAAATGGGTACCAGATTTTCAAGAATTCACATACCCTAAAGAAATGGTAGATCATAAAGAAGCGAGAGAAAGGTGTCTCGCAACCTATAAAGAAGCCTTAAATTAAGAAGCTACTTTTAATTCTACTAATCAATACGTCCTTTTAATATTTTAAGCAAAATATTACAAATAAGGCACTTACACAAACGAGGTAAAAAAATAACATTTTTAGTTAGGTTGTGTTCTCAATTTTTATTTTATTTGCCAACTGAAAACAAAAGCCGATGTAGCTCAGCTGGCTAGAGCAGCTGATTTGTAATCAGCAGGTCGTGGGTTCGAGTCCCTCCATCGGCTCAATTTATTCAAAGCTTCAAAAATTTATTTTTGAAGCTTTTTTATTTCTATGTAGTAGTTCAAAAATTAAAGTTATTAAGCAAACGATACAGATAGAAAATCATAATTATGGCGGTTTCAAGTCTCCTAAAATTGAATCCTAAAAAAAACTGAGATAGTCCTTAAATATATATTTTTATAATACCTTTACTTTTAAGGTTAAAACTTTAACAAAATCATATTTTTTTATGCTAATTATTGGAATTGCAGGTGGAACTGGTAGTGGAAAGACAACCGTTGTAAATCAAATTATTAAACAATTACCTACAGATGAGGTATGCGTAATTTCTCAAGACTCTTACTATAACGCTACAGACAACATGCCTTATGAAGAAAGAGCTGAAATTAATTTTGATCATCCAAGAGCCATCGATTTTAATTTAATTATTGACCATTTAAAAGCACTCAAAGCTGGAAACACCATAGATCAGCCGGTATATTCTTTTGTAACTCACAATAGAACAAAAGATACGATTAAGACACATCCAAGAAAAGTAGTAATTGTTGAAGGAATATTGATCCTAAATAATAAGGA
Organism: Polaribacter sp.; assembly: GCA_047616665.1. GTDB lineage: Bacteria > Bacteroidota > Bacteroidia > Flavobacteriales > Flavobacteriaceae > Polaribacter. The sequence goes on along the minus strand of JBLHGY010000033.1, from coordinate 11,843 downwards.
GCTAAGAGACTTATTTGACATTAAAATATTTGTGCACGCAGAGACAGATGAACGATTAATTAGAAGGTTAAAAAGAGATATCACAGAAAGAGGAAGAGATATAGATGAAGTTTTAAGCAGGTACCAGACTACCTTGAAGCCTATGCATCAAGAATTTATAGAACCTACAAAAAACTTTGCAGATTTAATTATACCCAATGATAGATATAATAATGTTGCCATAGATATTGTTAGAACAGTTATTAATGAACGTTTATAGCATATGACCATTAATACTCTAAAAAATAATAAAGTATTTAAAATTTTGACAAATATTTTTGTTTTAATTTTTATTCCTTTTTTAATCTGGATGTTATTTTTTGACGAGAATTCTTATTTGGTTCATAGAAAATTTAATAACGAAATTAAAGACTTAGAAAGTACTGTCTCTTTTTATAAAACTAAAATAGCCCAAGATAAAGCCACCATCATGAAACTAAATGATTCTTTGCAACTAGAACGTTTTGCAAGGGAGCAATACTTGATGAAAAAAGAAAATGAAGATATTTATATTATAGAATTTGATACCATAAAAAAGTAATGAATCCATTTCTGTTTAATGAATTTATAGGAACATCATCTGCTGCTTGGAAGCAAAAAATTCAAGCAGACTTAAAGGGTGCAGATTATAATGAAACTTTGCTTTGGAAAACCAATGAAGGTATTACAGTCAAACCTTTTTACTCAAAAGAAGACAGAACAAACACAAAACTAAAGCTACCAAGAAAAGGCTTTAATATTTGTCAGACTATTTTTATTGATAACGAGAAAATAGCAAATTCCTTAGCTCTTGATGCTTTAAGAAGAGGAGCAACTTCAATTCAATTTATTAGTACAAAACCTTTTAATTGCAGTTTATTATTGCAAAATATTGATATCAATACAATTTTAATATATTTTAAATTTCAGTTTTTACCCCCCGTATTTTTAGTTGAATTATCAAAATTCATAAATCCGAATAAGACGTTTATCCAATTAGATATTATTGGAAATTTGGCCGAAAACGGAAACTGGTTCATCAATTTAAATAAAGATTTCAAACAATTAGATCTTATTCTTAAATCCAATAAAAATTGTGTTTCGGTTTCTAGTGACTTATATCAAAACGCAGGCGCTACCATTGTACAGCAATTAGCCTATACTTTAGCCCACGCAAACGAGTATTTACATCATTTTGGAAAAGACATAGCAGAAAAAATTCACTTTATATTTTCTACGGGTAGCAATTACTTTTTTGAAATAGCAAAACTAAGGGCATTTAGAATTTTATGGGCAACGCTATTAAATGAATATGATCAAGAAAATAATGCAGTGCATATTTTTACGCAGCCCAGTTTAAGAAATAAAACATTGTATGACTATAATATAAATATGCTTAGAACAACAACTGAGTATATGAGTGCTATCTTAGGAGGGTCCAATACGGTTTCTTCCGTATCGTACGACGCTATGTACCATAAATCAAATGAATTTGGTGAACGAATTGCAAGAAATCAACTTTTAATTTTACAACAGGAAAGTTATTTACAAGAAGCGCAAAATTTTGCTGATGGCACTTATTATATAGAGTCAATTACCCACCAATTAGCAGAAAAAGCATTGACTCTATTTAAACAAATAGAAAAAGGCGGGGGATTTTTAAAACAATTAAAGGCGGGAATTATTCAAAAGAAAATAGCAGAAAGTGTAGCTAAGGAGGAAGAAGACTTCTATGCTAAAAAGATTATTTTATTGGGCACCAATATGCAACCCAATAAAAATGATATCATGAAAAATGAGTTGGAATTATTCCCTTTTATAAAACAAAGAAATATAAAAACTTTAATTGTCCCAATTAACAGAAAACGTCTTTCTGAAATCATAGAAAAAGAACGGTTAGAAAAAGAAAATGACTAGAAAATCATTTGAACATATCAAACTCAAAAGTGCTAAAACAGCTACTCCACAAAGCTTTAAACATGAAGATTTTGTGGCAGGAATTGCACCTAATTTAAGAGGACCTTATAGTACAATGTACGTTAGAAGGCCTTGGACGATAAGACAATATGCAGGTTTCTCTACCGCAGAAGAAAGTAATGCTTTTTATAAAAGAAACTTAGAAGCCGGTCAAAAAGGACTCTCTGTAGCTTTTGATTTAGCCACCCATAGAGGTTACGATTCAGATCATGAACGCGTGCAAGGAGATGTAGGTAAAGCAGGCGTTGCTATAGATTCTGTAGAAGATATGAAAGTTTTATTTGACGGAATTCCGTTAGACAAAATGTCTGTTTCTATGACTATGAATGGTGCTGTCTTACCCATTTTAGCCTTTTATATCGTTGCTGCACAGGAACAAGGTGTCTCTTTAGAAAACTTAACAGGAACCATTCAAAATGATATATTAAAGGAGTTTATGGTTCGTAATACTTATATCTACCCTCCTGCACCATCTATGAAAATTATTGCTGATATCTTTAAATACACCAGCGATAAGATGCCAAAATACAATTCAATATCAATTTCTGGTTATCATATGCAAGAAGCTGGTGCCACTGCAGAAATTGAATTGGCATATACGCTTGCAGACGGTTTAGAATATATTAGAAAAGGTATTGACGCCGGAATGGATATTGATTCATTTGCACCACGATTGTCCTTCTTTTGGGCAATAGGAATGGATCATTTTACAGAAATAGCCAAATTAAGAGCAGCAAGAATGTTATGGGCAAAAATTGTAAAGAAGTTCAACCCTAAAAACCAAAAATCTTTAGCACTAAGAACGCATTGCCAAACTAGTGGTTGGAGCTTAACAGAACAAGATCCTTTTAACAATGTTGCAAGAACAACAATAGAGGCAATGGCGGCAACTTTTGGTGGCACCCAAAGTCTGCACACAAATGCATTAGATGAAGCAATTGCGCTACCCACAGACTTTTCTGCTAGAATTGCTAGAAACACACAAATCTACTTACAGGAAGAAACGTATATAACAAAAACCGTAGATCCTTGGGCAGGAAGTTTCCATGTAGAAGAACTAACAGAAAATATAGCCAATAAAGCTTGGATACTAATTCAAGAAGTTGAAAAGTTAGGCGGGATGACCAAAGCTATTGAGAAAGGAATTCCGAAAATGAGAATTGAAGAGGCAGCAGCAATCAAACAAGCAAAAATAGACAGCGGACAAGATATAATTGTTGGCGTAAATAAATATCAGTTAGAAAAAGAAGACCCCTTACATTTTTTAGAGGTGGATAATGAAGCGGTTCGAAATTCTCAAATTGAAAGATTAAATGAGTTAAAAGCGAACAGAAATAATACGGCTGTAAAGGAATCTTTATCAGCAATAACTAAAACTGCAAAATCAGGAAAAGAAAACTTATTAGATTTGGCCGTTACAGCTGCGAAAAATAGAGCTACATTAGGAGAAATCTCTGATGCTTTAGAGCTTGTATATGGCAGGCATAAAGCAGTACATAAAACAATATCTGGCGTGTATAGCAAAGAAATAAAAGAAGATCCGTTATTTAAAAAAGCAAAAGAGTTTGCAAATAAATTTGCAGAATTAGAAGGAAGACGACCAAGAATTATGATTGCCAAATTAGGACAAGATGGCCATGATAGAGGTGCAAAAGTAGTAGCCACTGGCTATGCCGACTTAGGTTTTGATGTAGATATTGGGCCACTTTTTCAAACACCAAAAGAAGCTACAAAGCAGGCTGTAGAAAATGATGTACACATTCTCGGAGTTTCCTCTTTAGCAGCCGGACATAAAACATTGGTCCCTCAAGTTATTGCAGAATTAAAAAGATATGAACGTGAAGATATAATGGTAATTGTGGGTGGTGTAATCCCTGCTCAAGACTATCAATTCCTGTTTGATGCTGGTGCTGTTGGGGTTTTTGGTCCTGGAACAAAAATCGCCCAAGCAGCAATAGATATGTTAACCATTTTAATTGACAGTGTTGCAGAATAAGTAGGTATTCAGCCCTGCCATTCAAATACAAATACCGTCTTATTTTTAACAGTTCTTAACAAGAAAAATAAGGTACTCTTAGATAGTTTTCCTCCTTTTATGCTTAAATTTGCAGAAGATTAAAAACTACTTCAAAAAGGATGAAAAAATTATTCGATTTCCTATATTCTACAAGATTAACAGCCGTATTATTTATCTTGTTTGCAACTGCAATGGCAATTGCCACATTCATAGAAAACGATTTTGGTACACAAACCTCTAAAGCACTAATTTATAATGCTTGGTGGTTCGAGGCAATTATGGGCTTTTTTGTAATTAATTTCTTTGGAAATATATTCAGATACCGCCTTTATAAAAAAGAAAAATGGCCCGTTTTAATGTTCCATGCCTCTTTTTTATTAATTTTAGTCGGTGCAGGAATTACTCGTTATGTTGGTTATGAAGGCATTATGCTTATTGAAGAGGGTGAAACTACCAATCAGTTTCTATCTGAAACAACCTATCTAAATGCTGTTGTAGATGATGGGAATTCTCAAAAACCGGAAATAAATGCACCAATAATGCTTTCTGCTTGGAGCACCAATTCTTGGACTTATACAGATTCATTTCAAACAAAAGAAAAAAGTATTGATATTAAATTTGCGTTAGTAGATTATATCCCGTGGGCAGAAAAAAACTTAGTTGAAGATGAAAATGGTATAGAACATTTATTTTTTGTAGAGTCTTCTGAAGGTTCCCGTCATGAGCATTGGATTAAAAAAGGCACCATACAAAATATACACGGTATTTTAATTGGATTTGATGCCGATAATGACAATGCAACCGTCAATTTCACAAATAAAAGTGGTGTTTTAAAAATGATTTCTAAAGACAATGGAGATTGGTTTAGAATGGCAGATCAAGAAAAAGGCAAGATTACTAAAGATTCTTTACAAGACTTTCAATATCTAACACTTCATAATATTGGTGAACTACAATTTGTAATCCCTAGACCCGCAGAAAAAGGGATTATGAAAACGATTAGTGGCCCAAAGAATGACAAAATACAAGATGTTATTTTAATAGATATTACTGCTAATAACAAAACAGAACGTTTAGAATTAAAAGGAGGGAAATTTAATTCTGACGGTTCTAAAGAAGTGTCTGTTGGTGGCTTAAATTTTAGAGTTTTATATGGTTCAAAAACATTAAAAACTCCTTTTAGTATAAAATTAAACGATTTTCAACTAGATAAATATCCAGGATCTGAGAGTGCAGCAGCCTATGCAAGTGAGGTAACAATTATAGACCCAAAAGAAACTTTTGACTATAAAATTTTTATGAATCATATTTTAGATCACAGAGGTTATAAATTCTTTCAAGCAAGTTATGATTTATCTGACGGCAAAGAAGAAACGCACCTTTCTGTAAATCACGATTTTCTTGGGACTTTTGTTACGTATTTAGGATACTCCCTTTTATACATTGGTATGATTTGTATTCTTTTTGCAAAAAATACTAGATTTGACGTTTTGAAAAAAGGACTAGCAAAAATTAAAAAGAAAAAATTAACCATGTCTATTGTGGCTACTTTGTTTTTATCTAGTTTCACTTTTGGGCAACATGAAAATACGCATCAACCAAATAAAATTACCACACATCAAATAGATTCGATTTTAGAAGCCAATAGGGTAGATGCAAAACATGCAGAAAGCTTTAATAAATTGGTAATTCAGGATAATGGTAGAATGAAACCTGCACATACTTTTGCTTCAGAATTGGTAAGAAAAGTAAGCAAAACAGAAAAATTTAAAGATATGGAACCTAGCCAGGTTTTATTATCTATTATTGAAAACCCCAGACTTTGGTTTGAAGTTCCGGTAATTTATTTAGAAAAAGGAAATACCGAAATTAGAGAATTTATAGGTGTTGCAAAAACTACTGAATATGCAGCTTTATCAGACTTTATAACACCTACAGGAATTTATAAGATAAAAGAGAAGGTTGCAGAAGCACAAAAGACGAAAATAAAAAATAAATTTCAAAAAGATATCATTAAAATAGACAGAAGAATTGGTTTGTTATATTCAGCAATTGGCGGTGGTATTTTAAAAATTTACCCTATTCCTAAAGATGAAAATAACAAATGGGTCTCACAACCAGAAACCTCAACCGCTAATTTTACAGGCACAGATTCTGTTTTTGTGCGTCAATCTCTGCCAGTTTATATTCAATTTTTACAGAAAGCAAAAAAAACAAATGACTATTCCGAAGCAAATAAAATTTTAGACGGTATAAAGAAATTTCAACAAAAATTTGGTTCAGAAGTTCGTCCATCAGAAAAGAAAATAGATTTAGAGATTTCGTATAACAAGATTCAACCGTTTCAGTTACTTTCTAAGTATTACGGTTATGCTAGTTTGTTTTTAATCCTTTTTGTGATTTGGCAAATTTTCACTTCAAAACCATGGATTAATATTGTTGTAAAAATATTGGTTGGTATTGTAATTGGTTTATTTGTATTTCACACCTTAGGATTGATATCGAGATGGTATATTAGTGGTTATGCTCCTTGGAGTAATGCTTATGAGTCTATTATTTTTGTTGCTTGGGCAACTATGTTGTTTGGTCTTATCATCGGAAGAAGATCTGCACTTACAATTACTGCAACCACTTTTTTAGTTGCTATTACCTTAGGTTTTGCACACCAAAACTGGTTAGATCCAGAGATTGCTAATTTACAACCTGTTTTAAATTCTTGGTGGCTTTTAGTACACACTTCTATTATTGTTGCCAGTTATGGGCCGCTTTCTTTAGGAATGATTTTAGGGATTTTCGCACTCTTTTTAATGGCATTTACCAATGAAAAGAACAAGAAGAAAATGGACTTAAACATTAAAGAGATTACTATTATTAATGAAATGGCAGTTACTGTTGGTTTAATTATGTTAACTATTGGTAACTTTTTAGGAGGAATGTGGGCCAATGAAAGTTGGGGCCGTTATTGGGGATGGGATCCCAAAGAAACTTGGGCACTAATTTCTATAATGGTTTATGCCTTTGTATTGCATATGCGTTTAATACCTGGTTTACGAGGTAGGTTTACCTTTAATTTATGGTCTATAATTGCATACGCATCTATTATGATGACTTATTTTGGAGTAAACTTCTACTTAGCTGGTTTGCACTCTTATGCTAGTGGAGATAGAGTTATTACACCAACTTCAATTTATTACTCTATTGGTTTTGTTGCTATTTTAGGAACATTTGCTTTTATCAAATATAAAAAATATTATAAAAAATAATTTTACAGAGAAGTACCTAAATATTTTCATAAGAAAATGTATTTTTGTTCTTTAAAATAAATCATAACTATTCGAATTTACTCGAGGTTACAAAAGAAAAAAATCTATGTTTCATAAAAATATAAAGCTAATTTTAGCTGGTTTAATTGCAGTTTGGGCAGTATATCAATTTAGTCAAGGAAATATTATGAACGGAATTTCTGTTTTATTATTAGCTGGTCTTTTTGTGTTATTCTACTTTAAAAATGAGTTTATCTTACTGGCTTTTTTACAACTTCGTAAACAAAATTTTCCAGGAACTCAAAAATGGTTAGGTTATATTAAAAATCCAGAAGCAGCATTGACTGTTAAACAACAAGGCTATTTTAATTATCTACATGGTATTATTTTAAGTCAGACAAACATGACACAAGCTGAGAAGTATTTGCGTAAGGCCATAAAATTAGGCTTGGCAATGGATCATGATCTAGCAATGGCAAAACTACAATTAGCAGGAATCTCCATGACTAAAAGACGTAAACGAGAAGCTACCAATTTAATGGCAGAAGCTAAAAAGTTAGACAAGCATGGTATGTTAAAAGAACAAATGCAAATGATGAAGCAGCAAATGAAAAAAATCTAAGCTTCTTTTTATTATCATAAATACAAAAAAATCCGATGAAGCTTCATCGGATTTTTTATGTATAAGAGAAGAATATTTTATTCTATTCTAGTTAGCGTTAAATCAACATTGTACTTTAGAATAAATAAACCCTTATTTTCTGGTATTTTAACGGTGTTATCAGTATAATCGAATTTACTTTCTAATCTGTATGAAACCCCTTCCTTAAAAGTAGTATCTAAATCATTACCCGAGGCTAAACGCATTAATATATCGTAGGTAACGTCAAAACCTTTTGTAGCATATAAAGAAGGTAGCCTTCCATTTTTAGCTTTATATTTTAAATTAAAAGCATTCGCTTCAAAAGAATCTTCTTTTACATATACATCACTAACAAATGTAAAACCTAATTGCGCAAGTTTCAAATTATCAATTTGATTGAAAACACTTATCTGATCAAAAGCATACACAGTAGCTGTAGTTTCTTCAGGTAAACTAATAAGACTATTTATAGCACTTGCTACAATTACATTGTCATTGGTTGCCATTACTACTGTATTCTTCATATTGGGTTGCAGCACCTCTGTAAACTTCTCTGTTTTTATATATCCATCCTCTGCCATAATAATATGAAAGCTATTTATAGAATCATTAGATTGAAGAATTTCTCTAATTTTAGTAGCATCATTCTGTGAATCTACTTTTCCATCTCCCACGACAATAATATTACCGTCCATAAAAGTATCCTGCATATATGCAAATAACTTGTCTTTAAATAATTGTTTATTGGGTACCGTTTTTACTATCTTATTTCCAGTAAATGCTACTTGTTTTGGGGAATATATTGGAAATACTATTGGTACATTTAACTTATCTGCTAAAAACTGAACTTCCTCTGAGTACAAAGGACCAATAACAGCGTCATTCTCCTCTAAGTTATTTTCTAATAAGATTTTGTTTATCTCTGTGCTATTTCTGCCGGTATCAAAAACATCTACATCTATTTCTATACCCTGTTCTCTAAGAGAGTCTATAGCCATCGTTGCTCCAAAATATAAATCTGTTACAATATTTGCCAACCTACTATTCTCAAAAATTTCTTCACCAGAAAGCGTATCTAATTCAATTGCTCTAAAAGGGAGTAAAATTGCAATTTTAAGCGCAATACCTTCTTCAATTTCATCTCTATAAAGAAAACTCTCTTCTACTACACTAGCCTCTAAAGGCATTATTTTAATGATTTGAGACAACTTTAGACCTTCAATTAACTCAGGGTTTAAAGCAATTAAATCTTCTTGAGTCACATTATAAAATCTAGTTAATCCATAAAAGGTATCTCCTTTTTTAACTTCATGAAGTTTAAATTCCTTTTCTAACTCTAAAATTAATAATTCTTTCTGTTTCTCTTTTTCGGCAATGAGAGCAGCTTTCAATTCTTTACCATCAGAATTTAAAGTATTAGAAACAATAACTTCATCTTCTTTGAAACCATCTTTATTGACCCCTTTATTTTTTAACTGCTTACTAGGAACTATAATTACCGTATTTACTTCAGGTTTTCTTCCTATATCAGGATTTAGACGCAACAAATCTCTCGTTTTCATATCCAATTTCTTGGCAATGACACGCATTGTTTCTCCTTTTTTAACCTTGTATTGGATGTATTTTCTTTGCTGTCCGCATGAAAAGCTAAAGGTTAAGATACACAAAAAAATAAAAAATTTAAGATGTTTCATATATTTTATTCCCATTCTATAGTTGCAGGTGGTTTAGAACTAATATCGTACACTACTCTATTAACGCCTTTTACCTGATTTATTATTTTATTTGATGTTTTTTGTAAAAACTCATAGGGTAAATTTACCCAATCTGCCGTCATACCATCTGTACTTTCTACAGCTCTTAAAGCCACTACTTTTTCATACGTTCTCTCATCTCCCATTACGCCAACAGAATTTACTGGCAATAACATTGCGCCAGCTTGCCAAACTTTATCGTACAAACCATCTTCCTTTAATCCATTAATAAAAACAGCATCTACTTCTTGTAAAATACGCACCTTTTCAGCGGTAATATCTCCTAAAATACGAATTCCTAAACCGGGTCCAGGAAAAGGATGGCGTCCTAATAGCTCGGCATCTATTCCCATAGAGGCTCCTACTCTTCTTACCTCATCTTTAAAAATCATACGCAGAGGCTCTACAATTTTTAATTTCATATAATCTGGCAACCCTCCTACATTATGATGACTCTTAATCGTTGCCGATGGACCGCCATTTACAGAAACAGATTCAATTACATCTGGATAAATGGTTCCTTGCGCTAACCAAACTACATCTTTTATTTGATTTGCTTCATCATCAAAAACCTCTATAAATGAATTACCAATTGCTTTTCGTTTCTTTTCTGGATCTGTTAAACCTTCTAGAGCTAATAAAAACCGTTCAGATGCATCTACACCTTTTACATTCAATCCCATTCCTTCGTATTGTGTTAGAACGCTTTCAAACTCGTTCTTACGCAACAAACCATTATTTACAAAAATACAGTATAGATTTTTACCAATTGCCTTATGTAATAACACTGCTGCAACGGTAGAATCTACTCCTCCAGAAAGCCCTAAAACCACCTTATCATTTCCTACTTTTTCTTGAATTGCTGCAACGGTACTTTCTACAAAAGAATCTGGAGTCCAGGTTTGTGCGACTCCTGCAATTTTCACTAAAAAGTTTTCTAGTAATTGTTTACCATCCTTTGAATGATATACTTCTGGGTGAAACTGAATTGCATACGTTTCTTCTCCTTTAATTTTATAAGCCGCATTCTCAACGTCTTTTGTGCTTGCTAATAATTCACCATTCGTTGGTAAATCTTTTATAGTGTCTGAATGACTCATCCAAACTTGGCTTCCTTCTGAAATATTTTCAAAGAAAGTTTCATTACTTTTTATAAATGATAAATTTGCTCTACCATATTCTCTAGTGTTAGAAGATGCAACTTTTCCGCCAGAGAAATGTGCTAAATATTGTGCACCGTAACAAACGGCTAACATTGGTTTTTTTCCTCTAATTCCTGATAAATCAGGATGTAAAACATTTTCTCCTCTTACAGAATTTGGACTACCGGATAAAATAATTGCTTTGAATTCAGCATGATTTTTAGGAAGATGATTGTATGGATGAATTTCACAATAAATGTTTAATTCTCTAACTCTTCTTGCAATTAGTTGCGTGTATTGCGATCCGAAATCTAATATAAGTACGTTGTGTTGTTGTTGCATGCGCAAAAATAATATTTTGATTTTAGAAATAAGAGTTTAGACCATAGATTTTTTAATTAAAAAAAATAAAGCGCAACATATCAACAAAATAGAGCATGAAAAATAGAAAATAAAGATAAACCTTAATATTACTTAGGCCTTAATAGTATAAAAAAAGACATTTTAAAAAGAAGCATGAAGCACGCGAGCTTACTTAAAATCGATATACAATTGCATTGATATTCATTCCGGCACCTACAGAAGCTAAAATGACAACATCTCCTTTGTTTACCTCTTGGTTTGCAACGTTCCCTTTTAAAACTAAATCTAATAAAGTAGGCACAGTTGCCACAGAACTATTTCCCAATTTATGAATTGTCATTGGCATAACATCCTCTGGAACCGGTGTTCTAAACAATCTATAAAAACGTTTCACAATCGCAGCATCCATCTTTTCGTTTGCTTGATGAATAAAAATTTTCTTAACCTCTTTGATATCTATTCCACTTTTATCTAATGCCGTTTTCATTGCAGCAGGCACATGTGTTATGGCAAATTCATAAATTTTCCTTCCGAACATTTTAATATAACGTACATTTTCATCTTCCTGGTTATTAAAAGATTTACCAAAGTGTAAAAAATAAGCTTCATCCTTTGCAAAAGTTTGTGTGGCGTGGCTCATAATGCCAGATGCTTGGTCTTCTGTTT
>JBLHGY010000032.1:0-14487 GCA_047616665.1 Polaribacter sp. | reverse complement strand
AAACAAGTTTTCGAATTTAAATACCGCCATACTTCAGAAAACATATTTAAAAAATTATCCTTAGTTGCTGCAAAAGCAGAAATAGAAAACTTGTTGTTAAATACCTTTAGAACGGCAACCTTATTTACATTAAGTTATGATTTGTTGGTAATGGTTTCTAAAACGAAGAAAGTCTCTTGCAGAGATACTGCTCCAAGCTTTAGAAATAAGTTACCCGAGGTTTTGCAAGAATCTCAAGAGCCAAAAGAGTTAGATGCATCAAATGAGTAGTACTAATTAATTAGTACATTTTTTCTAATTTTATTTAATAATACTAGATTACGAATTGTAATTTAAAATGACATTCAGAGAAAGTATAAATTAAGAATTACAAAAAAAAACGCAAAACTGAAAAGGTTGTAATCAGTTCAATTTAGCATTTCACTATTTTTTAGAACCTTGTTACTGAATAACACCTTAAGTACGTTATCAAAAGCTGTTCTGTATCTCAATATTCTTTTACATAATACTTTCGCTACCTTCTAATTGTTTTTATTGCAGAGTTGGCATATAAATTTCACCAATTATTGTTTTAACTGACAAAGTTGCTGATTCCTTTTTTTATTTATGACTGAATTCTAAAGAAGGTTTAAAAATGGTGTTTCGCCTTTATAATAGGGCTAGCGTATTTTTTTTGTAAATTAAATACTTCTATCTATTCGCGTGGTCTTGTAGTTTCTGCTTTTTTAAGTCTTTTGGCTTGATTTTGGTGACATCATATTATATAAGATAAAAATAAAATGTTTGCAGCATAAGAATTATGTGAATTGCATTTTTAAAATTAAATAATATCGTATGATTCAAGTCACAGTAAACAGCACAGTAAAAGTACACTATACAGGTAAATTAGCCGATGGAGAAGTTTTTGATACTTCTGACGGAAAAGAGCCTATAGAATTTACTTTAGGACAAGGACAGCTTATACCTGGTTTTGAGAAAGGGTTAATCGACATGAAATTAAATGAAAAGAAAACGATTAACATGACCAAAGATGATGCATATGGTGAAGTTAATGAAACTTTAATACAAGAGGTTAAGAAGACAGATTTACCTCAAGATATGGAACCTAAAGTTGGTATGGGATTGGTTTCTAAATCTCCTGACGGACAAGAAATTAATTTGATGGTTGTTGAAGTAAAAGAAGAAACTATTGTGATTGATGGAAATCATCCTTTAGCAGGAAGAGATCTTATTTTTGATCTTGAAGTAGTAGAGATTATAGCTTCAGAAGTTAAAGCTTAAGATTTTTTTTAGTCATAATAAGGAGCCTTTGCTAATTCATTTTAGTAAAGGCTCTTTTTTTATATAATTTTTTTTAACTCACTAAAGTCGTTTATTACGAAATCTGCATTTTGTAAAGTCTGTCCTTCAGAAAGCTTATTTGCATAGCCAAAAACAAAAATATTTGCATCATTTGCAGCCGTAATACCGTTGTCTGAATCTTCAATTACAACACAGTTTTCTTTGGGTATATTTCCTAAAATAGCCGCTTTATTAAAAATTTCTGGGTTTGGTTTTGATTCTTTTAAATCTGCGCCACTAATTTTTGCAGCAAAATATGTGTTTAAGTTGAATCTATTAAAAACACGATCTATGTTAATCATTGCAGAGGAAGAAGCTAGAATTAATATAATTCCTTTTTTATGAAAATATTTAATAATTTCTTCAACACCAGCAACAAGATGTAAATTAGGGTCGTTTTCAAAGAAATTAACATAGCGTTTTCTTTTATCTAAAACCAATTCTTCAGGATCATTTTTCAAATTAAAATGAGCAACTAGTCTCTGAAATGCATTTATGGTAGATGAGCCAGTAAAGGATTTGTAAAGCGTATCTGAAACTTCAATATTTAAAGTATTAAACGTTTCATAATAGGCTTTTTTATGAATCTCTTCAGAATCTATAATGACGCCATCCATATCAAAAATGACACATTTTATTGGGGTTGTAAATTTCATTTAGTCTAAAAATTTCGACTTTAAATCATTAGTTGGTATCATACAGGCCTCTTTTTTTCCAAACCATTTGTAACGGTTTTTTGCAATAAAATCATACACTTGGTTTCTTAAACCTTTGGGGAAAACCCAGAATAGTTTTGTCAGTTGCCAAAATTGGCCAAAATCATTCATTATTTTCAAAGCTGCAGTAGATTTAACGTCATAAGAAACACCAGGTTCATATAAAATAATAGCATCTATTTTAACAATATCTATCTCTAAATAATCAATGATTTCTTTTCCTTTTTTAGATTGAATTGCTGCAAACAAGAATGTGTTTTTTTTATCTTGTTTAATTACTATTGCAACAGCACTATTGCACAAATTACAAATGCCATCGAACAAAATTATTTTCTTATTTTTAGGAAGATCAATCATTTAAACACCTCAAGTTTTATGAATGACAAAGATACTTTAACTTTTTCTAATTTTCTTGTAACATAATTTATTATAAGACGTCTTATGTATGTATTTGAGTTATTTATGCTATTGCTTTTAACATAAAATTAGTACCGGTAGCAGACGATATTTAATACTTTTATACCCAAATAAAAAGCGAATGATTAAAATAGAAAAACTTCATAAATCGTATCCGATAGGTAAAAGTTCTTTACACGTTTTAAAAGGAATAGACTTACACATAAAAGAAGGTGAATTTGTCTCTATCATGGGTTCTTCAGGTTCTGGAAAATCTACTTTATTAAATATTGTTGGTTTGTTAGATGGCCATGATGAAGGTAATTATTATTTAAACGGTGAACTTATTAGAGATTTGAATGAGAAGAAGGCGGCTATTTTAAGAAATAAGTTTTTAGGTTTTGTTTTTCAATCATTTAACTTAATATCTTATAAAACTGCTTTAGAAAATGTTTCTCTTCCTCTTTATTATAAAGGAGTAAGTAGAAAAGAACGTTTAAAAGTAGCTTTAGACTATTTAGATAAAGTAGGTTTAAAAGACTGGGCAAATCATTTGCCAAATGAACTTTCTGGTGGTCAAAAACAACGTGTTGCCATTGCTAGAGCTTTGGTTACAAATCCAAAGGTTGTTTTGGCAGATGAGCCAACAGGAGCATTAGATTCTATAACTTCAGACTCTGTAATGGATTTGTTAAAGGATATTAATAACGAAGGAATGACTGTTTTTGTAATTACGCATGAAGAAGAGGTGGCTGCACAAACCAAAAGAATTGTCCGTTTGAAAGATGGCGTAATTACTAGCGATGAGTTAACCAAAGCAGCAAAAGCAGTTTAGTATGTTTGACTTAGATCGTTGGAGAGAAATATTTCAGAGTATTAATAAAAACAGGTTACGTTCTGTAATGTCTGGTTTTACAGTAGCTTTTGCAATTTTGCTTTTTACTTTATTATTTGGTATTGTAAGTGGTTTAAGCAACTCATTTAAAAGTGCTTTTGCTG
This sequence comes from Polaribacter sp., assembly GCA_047616665.1. Taxonomy (GTDB): domain Bacteria; phylum Bacteroidota; class Bacteroidia; order Flavobacteriales; family Flavobacteriaceae; genus Polaribacter. The sequence goes on along the minus strand of JBLHGY010000032.1, from coordinate 11,035 downwards.
ATGATGCTCAAAATTTCATGAAAGTACGTGTTTGGAAAACCTCTAAACCATTCAAAGGTTTACAAACCGGGAGAAGAGTTCAATTAAAAAATAAAGATTACAACTATATTGCAGATGAGTATAAGAATAAAATTCAATATCAATCTGCGAGAATTTTCAAAAATTTTTCGATTAAATATAAAAATGAAGCAAATGCGTACAGCGTAACTGCTGTAAACCCAGATCATCAGTTTCTAGAAAAAACAATAATAGATGAAGGTAGATATATAAATAAAAGGGATTTAAAAGAGAAGTCTAAAAATATTGTTTTAGGAAGATTAATTAAAAAAGATTTGTTTGGAGAGAGACCTGCTTTAGGAAAAAGAGTAAATGTAAATGGAAGTTCTTATTTAGTGATTGGTATTTTTTCTGATGAAGGCGGAGACAATGAAGAAAGAAAAGCTTTTATACCAATAACTACTGCACAAATGATGTACGGTAATAATGATTATTTGAGCGAGATTGTATTAGGTTATGATCCTAATTTGAGTCTGGATAGAGCTGTCGCCTTTGGAAATCAGATGGAACGTGATTTGCGTGAGAGAATGAATATTCATCCAGACGATCAAAGTGCACTTTCTGTAAGAAATATGGCAGAAGCAAACAAAGGTATTGGTCAGTTTATGGGTATTTTATATGCCATTGTAATTTTAATAGGTTCCGGAACTTTGGTAGCAGGTATTATTGGCATTTCTAATATTATGATTTTTGTAATTAAAGAAAGAACAAAAGAATTTGGTATTCGAAAAGCATTGGGTGCACAGCCTTCTTCTATTGTGGGTATGGTTGTTCAAGAATCTGTTTTAATTACCACCATTGCAGGGTATCTAGGGCTCTCTTTGGGGACTTATATTTTAAGTTTAATTGGAGATAGTTTAGAGAAAGACTATTTTATTAAAGACCCGAGTGTAAGTGCTGGTATTGTAATTGGTGCCACGGTAGTTTTAATCTTATCAGGATTAATCGCAGGTTATGTGCCTGCAAAAAGAGCAGCAAATATTAAACCTATTGAAGCATTAAGAGCAGATTAATTATGAAATTTTTATTTGATTCAGATACTTGGCAAGAAATTTATGGAAGCATCCGTAAAAATAAGGTTAGAACCTCAATTACTATTATTGGTGTGCTTTGGGGAATTTTCTTGTTAGTAGTTTTATTAGGAGCTGCAAGAGGAATGGAAAACGGTTTTAACAAGCTGTTTGGTAATTTTGCAACCAACAGTGTTTTTGTATGGACACAGTCTACAGATACTCCTTTTAAAGGTTTTCAAGAGGGTAGAAGATTTTCATTAACGATGAATGACATTGAAGTCTTAAAATCTGAATATACTGAAGAAATTAAATTATTAGCTCCAAGAAATCAAACCAACAATTTAGTAATTAAAGACTTTAAATCTGGCAATTTTAAAGTGAGTGGGGATTATCCGATTTTAGATCAAATTCAGAAAAAACAACTATTATATGGTCGTTTTTTAAATCAAAATGATATTTTATCTATCGCAAAAGTTGCTGTCATTTCAGAAGACATGTACAAACAATTGTTCGAAATAGACGAGTTTCCAATTGGTCAATATATAAAAATTAATAGTATAAGTTATAAAGTAATTGGAGTCTATAAGCCTTCAAATACCATAGATTTTGATGGTGATTGTGCATACATTCCTTTTTCTACATTTAAAAAAGTTTACAATACTGCAAACAAGGTAGATTGGATGATGATTACTGCTTATGAAGGTACAGATATAGAGCAGATGGAAAGTGACGTGCTGCTTACTTTAAAAGGATTGCACAAAGTACATCCAGAGGATGACAGGGCATTTGGGAGTGTTAATTTAGGAAAAGAAATAGGTAAGGTTACCGGTTTTATAACTGGTATGCAGTTTTTAACTTGGTTTGTGGGTATTGCAACTTTAATTGCAGGAGTTTTTGCTATTGGAAATATTCTATTGATTACAGTAAAAGAACGTACAAAAGAAATTGGAATTAGAAGAGCTTTGGGCGCAACGCCAAAAAGTATCAGACAGCAAATTATTTTAGAATCTGTCTTTTTAACAACTGTTGCAGGTATGTTGGGTATTATTTTCGGGGCCTTTGTTTTATTTTTAATTGATATGGCATTTGGTCAAGGAGAAGACGCGGCATTAGTAAATCCAACCGTAAACATCCCTATTATATTGATAGCATTTGCCACATTAATCGTTCTAGGAACCTTAATAGGATTAATTCCTGCACATATGGCAACAGTAGTAAAACCAATAGAAGCATTAAGAGAAGAATAAAATTAATCAACAATAAATTATGAGTAAAAGATCAAAAATTATTTTAATAGTTATCGTAGTATTTTTTATAGGAGCCCTTGTTTGGTTTGGTAAAAAGAACAAAAAGAGTATTGTAGCATATGAGACTGAAACACCCTTTAGAACTACAATTATTAAAAAAACAGTTGCTACAGGAAAAGTAATCCCTTTGGAGGAAATTGAAATTAAACCTCAAATAGCAGGTATCATAGACAAAATAATGCTATTAGAGGGGTCTAAAGTAAAAAAAGGAGACTTAATAGCTGTGGTAAGAGTGGTGCCTAATGAGCAATCTTTAATCAGTGCTAGAGGTAGAGTAGACAATGCAAAACTAAGAGTGAATAACGGACAAGTTTCTTTTAAAAGAACTAAGAATTTATTTGATAAAGGCGTAGTAGCAAGGGCAGAATATGAAAGTGTAGAATTGTCTTATGAGCAAGCGAAACAAGATTTAAAAAATGCTGAAAATGATTATTTAATCATCAAAAGAGGTTCTGCAGGTTCTGGAGGTGCAGCAAACACCAACATTATTGCACAGATGTCTGGTACAATTTTAGAAATTCCTGTGAAGGAAGGAGATCAAGTAACTCAGGCGAATAATTTTAGTGAAGGTACTACTATTGCCTCTATTGCAGATATGAGTAAAATGATTTTTGAAGGAAAGGTAGATGAATCTGAAGTTGGAAAATTAATAAAAGGGACGTCTATTGAAGTTTCTATTGGTGCAATTGAAGGACAGAAGTTTCCGGCAAAATTAAATTTTATAGCTCCGAAAGGAACAGAAGAAGGTGGTGCTGTTCAGTTTAAAATTAAAGCAGATGTGTCTTTAGATGATAAGTTTTTTATTAGAGCTGGCTATAGCGCAAATGCAGATATTATATTAGTTCAAAAAGACAGTGTTTTATCTATTAAAGAGGGTTTATTAAGGTTTGATAAAGAAACAGAAGAACCTTATGTGGAAGTAAAACAAGCAGATGGAGAATTTAAGAAGGTTAACGTAAAGTTAGGAACATCAGATGGTGTAAACGTTGAGGTTTTAGAAGGGGTAACTAAAGATGACGAAATTAAAATTTGGAATAAAACTTCTAAAGAAGATACGGAAGAGGAAGACGAATAATTAAGAGAAATAATAAATTTTTAAAAGAGGAACTTATGCTTATAGGTTCCTTTTTTTACTTCGGGAACTAAGAAAAAAAAGACGCTGGAGTGATAAATACTGTAATAAATTTAGAAACTAATAATTATTTATAGGACCACCAAACTAAAAAGAATTTTTCTATTTCTCCGTTTGATTTCTTAACCCAGCATAGCGGTGAAAACTGCCTTTCTAAATATGCATTAGCATTTTCTTCAAACTGTTTAAAAGAGTGCCAATTGATCTTCTCATGAGGCATAACCAACCAATCTTTCTTGTTAGGAATGTGAAATTTACAATCAAAAAATTGTAATAATTCCGTTTTATTAATATAATACCCAACAATACAATCTTTATTTATTTTTGACAATTCAACGTTTTTATTTGAAAAAGGAACAAATAATTGTGCTTTAAAATATACTTGTTGCTCTATATTTTTTGATGTTAAATGAATGCTGTTTAAATATTTTTCACATTCATTAGAATAGAGCAGTGGTAATTGCTTCTCTTTGAGTTTATTTAATTTTTCAAGTAAAGAGTCTTTCCTGTTGGGGCCAATAAAATGTTCAATTTCAGTTGCACCAATTGTCGCATCATACACATAAAACTTATAGATAATTTCTAAGTGAATTGGTTTTTCATCTTTTAGAATGATACAATCTAGTTCTCCTAGCGTAATTTTTTCTTTTTGAATTTGAATGTTCTCTGAAATAATTTTTATAGATGAATTTTGAGCCAATTCAAAGGATACAAAGCGTTCTATATATTTGCCTAAGCGTAATTTTTCGTCAATTTCAATATTAATTTTCGAAGATTTAATAGGAAGTTGAAAATGCTTTAAATCAAATATAATACTGTTTTTCCACAAACAACCTGTTTGTAAAAAGCCATCATATCTTTTCTGTATGTCTTTTGTTTTTTGATTCATTTCAAATTCGAAGTTACAAATCTATTTTGTAAATTTAACTTTTAAAACTTCCATATAATGCAATTCGAAAGATCGACTTTTAAATACTTACAAGATTTACATAAAAACAACCACAGAGATTGGTTCGCAGCAGAAAAAGAAACCTATTTAAAGGCGCAGAAAAATGCAAAAGATGTATTTGCTGTGATGCTTTTAAATTTGCAAAAGCATGATGAAATAGAGAAATCTAAAATGATGCGTATTTACAGAGATGTTCGTTTTTCAAAAGATAAAACCCCATATAAAGCACATTTTGCAAACTCTTATGCAAGATTAGGAAAAGAATTAAGAGGAGGTTATTTTTTAAGAATTAGACCAGGTGCCTCTTTTTTAGCTGGTGGATTTTGGGAGCCAAGTAAGGAAGATTTATTTAGAATTCGGAAAGAAATTGAATTAGATGCTTCAGAAATAAAAGGTGTTTTAGAGGATAAAAATTATAAGAAATATTTTGGTGGCAAATTTGAAAGCTTTTCTGAGTTAAAAACAGCGCCTAGAGGGTTTGATAAAGAACATCCAGATGTAAATTTATTACGTAAAAAAGGATTTATAGCAAGCAGAAGCTTTTCAGATGCCGAGGTATTAGCTCCAAATTTTGCTAAAGAAGTAGACCAAAGTTTTAAAGCATTGCGTCCGTTTTTCAATCTTTTTAGTGATATTTTAACTACAAATTTAAATGGAGAGTCGCTTTTTTAGTTTTGTGAAATAAAGTTGCACTTAGAGGTTAAGTTTTATTGTTAAGATTCACTTTTAAAAAGTAGAACAAGTTCTGTTTTGAGCGGGTTATTTCAATGTGCTACTGCCTATTTTAAATTCTTGGAAACCTCTCTTTTTAAGACCAATACAGTAATTATCGTAGCTAAAGTATCCGCTATGGGAAAAGACCACCAAACACCGTCTATCCCGTAATATATAGGTAAAAAATAAGCTAAAGGAATTAAGAAAATACCTTGTTTTAATAGCGTTAGTAATAATGCAGGCATTGCTTTTCCAGCTGCCTGAAAATAGGCAGAACCAATTAATTGCATGGTTACAATTGGTGTAACCAAGAAGACAACTAGCATAGCATCTGGTGTTTTTTCTAATAAGGTTGCATCATTTGTAAAAATCCAGATAATTTGTTCCTTAAAAATAACAATCCCAATAAAAACAAGAGTTCCTAGAATAGACCCAAAATAAATAGATTTCTTAATGGTTTCTTTTACTCTCTCATTCTTTTTTGCACCAATATTAAAGCCAGCAACAGGCAAAAAACCTTGAGAGACTCCTAAAACGGGCGACAATGCAAACATCATTACCCTGTTTATAATTCCGAAAACCGCAATAGATATTTCTCCACCATAGGTATACAACGAGTAGTTCAAAACAATCATTAAAATACTAATTGCACCTTGTCTTACAATAGAAACACCACCTAATTCGGCAATTTCTTTTACAATTTTAAAGTTTAACTTAAAGTTCTTTGGAATAATTTGTAATTCACTTTTAGAAGATAAAAAGAAATATAATATATACAAACCACAACTAGCATATGAGATAGAGGTTGCCAAACCGGCCCCATACATTCCCCAATTAAAATACTTAATAAATAAAATATCTAATAAAATATTTAAAACAGATGGAACCATCATTGCATACATTGCAAATTTAGGTTTGCCTTCTGCTCTAATAGTGGGATTTCCCATCATGGCGAACGCTAAAAATGGCACCCCATAAATAATAACACCAAAATATTCTGATGCAATTGGTAATATTTCTCCTTTTGCGCCAAATAAGTTTAGAATAGAAACACTAAATACATTCCCAAGAACCACAAATAGAATTGCTAAAATTACAGTCAAACAAATCTGATTTCCGAAAGTTAGAAAGGCTTTTTCTGTATTATTAGCACCTAATGCTCTAGATATAATTGAGCTTCCACCGATACCTATTCCCATTCCTATTGAAGAAATTAAAAAAGCAATTGGTAAGACCACTGTAATGGCTGCTATTGCCAAAACACCGATCCATTGCCCTACAAAAATGGTATCAACAATCATATTTAAAGACATTACAAGAATTCCTATAGTTGCAGGAACTGCTTGTTTTATCAATAATTTACTTATTTTTTGGGTACCTAATTCGTTCGCTAATTTGTTCATATAAGAGCTACAAAGAACGTGATTTATAACTATTTTATCTAAAATGAAACATCAATAATTGTTATAGAACTATTAAATTTTATAAGTTTGTACAAAATAGAACAATGAAGGATATTTTTGAATTAGAAATAACAGTAACCGCTGAAGATATAGATACTTTAAATCATGTAAATAATGTAGTTTATGTGCAATGGATGGATACTGTTGCTTTTAAGCATTGGGCATTTTTAACTTATAAAAATCCTTTACCAGAATATGTTTGGGTGGTTTTAAAGCATGAAGTTGAGTATTTAAAACAAGCAGTTTTAGGGGATGTAATTACGGTTAAAACATGGGTAGGAGAAACAAAGGGGTTTAAATCTGAGCGTTTAATGGAGTTTTATAAGCAGAATCAATTGCTCGTAAAAGCAAAAACTATTTGGGGAATGTTAGATGCTAAAAGCTATAAACCTTCTAGAATTAGAGAAAATGTTTTAAAAGTATTACAACCTGTTAAATAAAGGTATCTTTGCACAAAATTAAGAGACAAAATGGCTTCATTCTCAGACTTAGGCATCAAAGCATCCTATATAAAATCGATTAAAGAATTAGGGATTTCTAATCCTTCAGAAATTCAAGAATTAACGATTCCTATTTTATTAAAAGGTAAAACAGATTTTATTGGTTTAGCACAAACAGGTACAGGCAAAACTGCGGCTTTTGGTTTGCCTATTTTACAGCATATAGATGCAAGTTCAGACAATATACAGACACTGGTTTTGTCGCCAACAAGAGAATTGGTGCAACAAATTAAAAAACAACTTTTTAAGTTTACAAAATACGGTGAAGAGAAAATTTTTATTGAAGCTGTTTTTGGTGGAGAAAAAATAGACAAACAAATACATAACTTAAAAAGAACAACACATGTTGTTGTAGCTACTCCAGGAAGGTTAATTGATTTAATTGAAAGAGGAGATATTGATATTAGTCATGTGAAAACGGTTGTTTTAGATGAGGCAGACGAAATGTTAAGTATGGGTTTTAAACAAGATTTAAATAGAATCTTAAAGTTTTCCTCTCAGAATGATAGAAATACTTGGTTGTTCTCTGCAACAATGCCAGAGGAAATTAAACGTATTATTAAAACGTATATGGATTCTAATGCGCCAAGAATTGAAGTAAATAAAAATGCTTTGGTAAACGCAAACATTAGACATCAATTTGTAAAAAGTTCTCTAAAAGGGAAGTTTGGTGATATTGTTACATTTATAGAGAAAAGAGGAGCACAACGTGGTATTATTTTCTGTAGAACCAAAGCGGGTACTCAAAATTTAGCTAACTTTTTGATAGAAGAAGGTTTTTCTGCGGGTGCTTTAGAAGGGGATATGCAACAAAAAGAACGCGATAAAGTAATGCGTGCTTTCAAAAAAGAAAACTTACAATACTTAGTTTCTACCGATGTTTCTGCTCGTGGTATAGATGTTAGCGGCTTAGAGTTTGTAATTCACCATCAATTACCAGAACAATTAGAGTATTACACACATAGAAGCGGTAGAACAGCAAGAGCTGGAAGAACAGGAACTTCTTTAGCATTTATTTTACCGAATGAATTGGATAGAATTCATGAAATTCAAAAGGATTTAAATATAAAATTCACAGAAGTAAACGTGTAAAATGGAAGTTATTTATGTACTTGATATTTTAGGGACTTTTGCCTTTGCTATCAGTGGTGCGTTAGTGGCTTTAGACAAAAAATTCGATATATTTGGTGTTATAATTATTGCTTTTGTTACTGCAGTTGGTGGCGGAATGCTTAGAGATGTTTTAATTAATGCACACCCTATAAACTGGATTGGAGATTTAAACTATTTATACATAATTTTTTCGGCAGTACTTTTTACCTTTCTTTTTAAAAGTAAAATTGCGCACTTAAGTAAAACCATGTTTTTGTTTGATACTATTGGTATAAGTGTATTTACATTATTAGGCTTACAAAAAGGGCTCTCTTATGACTTGCATCCAATCATTGCCATAATTATGGGAATGATATCGGCTGTTTTTGGAGGTGTTTTAAGAGATGTTTTAACTGCTAAAATTCCATTAATTTTTGAAAAAGAAGTGTATGCATCGGCATGTTTAACTGGTGGGATTAGCTATTTAATATTAAATTATTTTAAGGTAGACGAAAATATAAATTTTATAATTTCTGCAATTGTTATTGCAACTATTAGAGCAATTGCTGTGAAATTTCATTTAGAACTCCCTAAGATTACAAACGATTTATTTACAATCTCTAAAAAATAAATATGATGGTTTTTGAAACTATTTCAGATTTTAAAAAAATGATTGGTAAAGAGTTACCTATTGGAAATTGGTATACAATTACGCAAGAAATGATTACTGATTTTGCCAATGCAACTTTAGATACACAATGGATTCACGTGGATGAAGCTAGAGCTGCAAAAGAATCTCCTTTTAAAAGTACCATTGCACACGGCTTTATGTCGGTTTCTATGATTTCTAAATTATTAGAAGAAGCCTTCACAATTCAAAGTTTAAAAATGGGATTAAATTATGGTTTAAACAAAGTTCGTTTCCCTAATGCGGTTCCTGTAAATAGTCAATTAAGAATGCTTTCTAAAGTATTGGATATACAGCCATTAGCAAATAATGGGGTGAAGGCAACATTCTCTTGCACCCTAGAGATAAAGGGCCAAGAAAAACCTGCTTGTGTTGCAGAATTTTTAGCGGCTTTTTATGAGTAATAATGGTATTTTAGTTTATAGAAATAACTGCTTCTTTAAACAAACTAGCTTTTGCTTTAAAGAAAGAATTCTCTAAATTAATTGCCTTTAACTTAGAATCAATATATTTTTCTTCTCTATAATTCACTAAGAATAAAGAGCTTTCTCCTAAAAAGAATTTACGTTCTTCTGCCTTTAATAGAACATCATAATCTCTAACAATTTTAAATGTGAAGTTATTTTGTATAATATAAGAAGCTAGTTCTTGTTGTATTGCATTTATTTTATTTTTGATGAACACTTTTGTAGCATCATTCTCTAGTTTTTTATCTTGTAATTTTATTCTTGCTAGTTTTAATTCTCCTCTTTCTTTTCTTATAAATAGAGGCATGCTAAAATTTAAACCTGCTTTATAATTAGCGGTATTAAAAGAATTTATCTGTTCTGCGTTAGGAGAAAGGAAATTATATTGAAAATCTATTTTAGGTAGTAAATTATTTAGTTTTAAACGTCTGTTTGCATCTAAACTTTTAATTTTGAAACCTAAAGATCTTATTTTTGGATGGTTATCAATATCAAAATTTTCATCGTTAAATAGTGCAATGTTAAAGGTCTTATTAATTACAGCAAAGGTTTTTAAATCTGGTATTATATTTTCTTTTAATTCGATTGGTGTATTCTCATTTAACCATAAATAGTTAGACAATTCTAACCGAGCTTTTATGAGTTTAATAGTTGCTTTTTCTAGATTTAATCTTCTAGAATTTAATGTAATTCCTGCTTCTAGGGTATCAATAGCTGGTTTTTCACCCTCTTGAAAAGCTCTTTTTGTACCTTCAAAACGTATTTTTGCATTGTTTAGAAATGAAATATATACGCGTTTTTCATTATAGGTTTTTAACCAATTAAAATAAGACAATGAAGCATCATATAAAACCATATTCACTAATATTTGTTGGTCTTCTTTCGCCTGATTTAAAAAGAATTTAGCTTGTTTTAATGCAGTCATTCTTTTATTAATTAAAAAACCTTTTGCGAATGCTATAGAAATACCAGCACTATACAATCCATCCAAAGGAATATTATTTTCTTGATTTAAGTATTTCCCTTCATTTTTTTCATAGTTTGCTTTAAACTCGACACCATACCAAGTTGGAATTTTAAAAGTAGCATTTAATTTGTTGTAATATGTGGTTCCTTTAAATACTTTTTCATTAAAATCAACTTCGATTTTAGGATCAAAAGCACCTCTTTTTTTTAACAGTTTAGCCTCACTACCATTAATAATTAGATTTGCTTGCTTTACAATAGGGTGGTAATTTTTAACGTAGCCTAAATACTCAGACAAAGTCATTTTATTTAGAATACTATCTTGTGCATTTTGTTGCCAAAAAACGAATAGGCAGCAAATTATTATACATTTTTTCATGCCCTATTTTTTAGCGTTAGATGTTTCTTTTTTATTTATTCCGGGCTGATAATAGTTAGGAGGAAAGCTGTTTAGCTGTCGCCACAATTCATACCAAATAGGCACATCTTCTAAAAGGGCAATAGTTTTTGCACCAGAACCCACTCTTATGGCAGTAGGCCAGTTATGGTCTTTTTCATCGGGTGCTAATAGCACTCTATATTTTCCATTATTACTAATAAAACGTTCAATGGCAACTACTTTTGCGCCATAGGTTCCGTAAGAAACATTTGGCCACCCAGAAAATATAATTGCAGGCCAACCGTCAA
>JBLHGY010000031.1:0-14721 GCA_047616665.1 Polaribacter sp. | reverse complement strand
TTATTTGTTACTTCTCCAGATGTTTTACAAAATGCCATACATCAGATTCAAGAAGATATGATGAAACAGGTAGATTTTTTCAATGAAATTGGAAAACACTTAGAGGCAAAAAGAATTAAAGAACGTACAGAATTCGATTTAGAAATGATTCGTGAATTAGGCTATTGTTCTGGTATTGAGAACTATTCAAGATATTTAGATGGTAGAGAACCCGGAACAAGACCTTTTTGTTTGTTAGATTACTTTCCTAATGATTATCTAATGATTATTGATGAAAGTCATGTTACTGTGCCTCAAACACACGCAATGTACGGTGGTGATAGAAGTAGAAAAGAAAATTTAGTAGAATACGGATTCCGATTGCCTGCTGCGATGGATAATAGACCTTTAAAGTTTGATGAATTTGAAGCCATTCAAAATCAGACTATATTTGTCTCTGCAACACCAGCAGATTACGAGCTTCAAAAAACAGAAGGTGTCTTTGTAGAGCAAATTATTAGACCAACGGGGTTACTAGACCCTATAATTGAAGTAAGACCCAGTTTAAATCAGATAGATGATTTAATTGAAGAAATACAAATTAGAGTAGAAAAAAACGAGCGTACGCTGGTAACTACACTTACTAAAAGAATGGCAGAAGAATTAACAAAATATCTTGCAAGAGTAGACATACGCTGCAGATACATACATTCTGATGTAGATACTTTAGAACGTGTGGAGATAATGCAAGACTTGCGTAAAGGTTTGTTTGATGTTTTAATTGGTGTAAATTTATTACGTGAAGGTTTAGATTTACCTGAGGTCTCTTTAGTTGCAATTTTAGACGCAGATAAAGAAGGTTTTTTAAGAAACGTAAAATCATTGACGCAAACGATTGGTAGGGCTGCTAGAAATATAAATGGGCGTGCAATTTTATATGCAGATAAGATGACTAAAAGCATGGAAAAGACCATAGAAGAAACCGACAGGAGAAGAGACAAACAAATAGCATACAATACAAAGCATAACATTACACCCACTCAAATTAATAAAAAAATAGATGATACTTTAACAAAATCGGCGGTTTCGAGTTATCATTATGACAATGCAAAACAAGTGGCAGCCGAACAAGATTTGCAGTATTTACCAAAAGAAGAAATAGAAAAACGTATTAGAGAAAAACGCAAACATATGGAAGCTGCTGCAAAAGAATTAGACTTTATTGTGGCTGCCAAACTGCGAGATGAAATTGCTGTTTTGAAGGAGAAATTGTAACTCTTTATATTTAAAATAAAATATGAAAAAATCACAACTTATTTTATTACTCTCTTTTAACCTGCTACTATGTAGTACTACTATTGTTGCACAATGCAATGACTTAGCAATAGATAACATAAGCAATCCTGGACCTTATAATGTAGAAACTATAACTGAAATAGATGGAATACGAAATGGTCCCTTTTATTTTGGAGCGACTATCTACTACCCAACAAATAAGACTGAGCTTTTAGCTAGTATTGCAATCGTACCTGGTTTTACAGCACTTCCTTCAAGTGTTGAGGATTGGGGACCTTTCTATGCATCTCATGGAATAGTGTGTATTATTATAGGTACAAATTCTATTTATGACTTTCCAGAAGCACGCGCTATCGCTCTCTTAGATGCCTTAGAAACCATAAAACAAGAAAACAGTAGAGCATCATCTCCTCTTAAAGATTTACTTGACTTAAATAAATTAGCCGTTAGTGGCTGGTCTATGGGCGGTGGCGGCGCACAAAGAGCTGCTGTAATTGACAACACTATTGCTGCTGTTGTTGCCTTATGCCCATATCTAAACGACCCTCAACTAAATCACTCAAGTCCTGTACTAATCTTTAGTGGTGAAAATGATGCTATAGCTCCTCCTGCGCAACAAGCAAATATTCATTACAATCAAACACCAAGTGCCACCAATAAAGTACTATTCGAAATTAAAAATGGAAACCACTATGTAGCCAATTCGCCGAATGGAGGAGATGGAGCCGTTGGAAGACTAGCGCTGTCATGGATTACATTATATTTAGAAGGCAACAACTGTTATTGTTCTCTATTAAAAGATCATATTACATCAAATCCAATAGCTACATCTGTTATTAAGCAAAATTTCGAATGTGAGTCGTTAGCTGTAAATAATGAAGAATTGGCTATTAAAGTGTATCCAAACCCTGTAAAAAACTTCATTAATGTACAGATTTACAAAAACGTACATTACAAAGTATTCTCAACATTAGGGCAGCGCTTATCTGAAGGATATCTTACTGGAGACACTAAGCAAATTGACCTGTCACAATTTTCTAAAGGATTGTATTACCTCAATATAGAAGGACACATCATAAAACTAATAAAAAACAACTAACCAACTATAATGAAACAGTTTCTGCTACTTGGTTAATTGTGGATACTTAAACAACAGTAATATTAAAAGTTTTTTCATGTCGTATCTTTTAAATTTAAAATAAATTAACAAAAAAAAAGCCTCACAAATTGTAAGGCTTTTTTTTTATTGTAAAGAAACTTTATGAAGCTTCTAAAACTTCTTGTACTTTATCTGCAGCTTCTTGAAATTCTGTAGCAGAAATAATTTCCATTCCAGAATTGTCTATTAACTGTTTCGCTTCTTTAGCGTTGGTACCTTGCAATCTACAAATAATTGGCACGGTAATTTTATCTCCCATACTCTTATAAGCATCTACAACACCTTGTGCAACTCTATCACAACGCACAATACCACCAAAAATATTTACTAAAATTGCTTTTACATTACTATCTTTTAATATAATACCAAAAGCTTTTTCTACACGCTCTGCATCTGCGGTACCACCAACATCTAAAAAGTTAGCAGGCTCACCACCAGACTCTTTAATTAAATCCATAGTTCCCATTGCTAAACCAGCTCCGTTTACCATACAACCTACGTTTCCGTCTAAATCCACATAATTTAAACCAGCTGCCTTCGCTTCTACTTCAATAGGATTTTCTTCACGTAAATCACGCATTTCTGCATAGTCTTTATGTCTGTATAAAGCATTTTCATCTAAAGAAACTTTAGCATCTACTGCCATAATTTTAGAATCAGATGTTTTTAAAACTGGATTGATTTCAAACATAGCAGAATCTGAACCAATGTATGCTTTGTATAAGTTGGTTACAAATTTTGTCATTTCTTTAAAAGCAACACCAGATAAACCTAAATTAAAAGCTACTTTTCTAGCTTGAAAAGGCATGATCCCTAATAATGCATCAATTTCTTCTGTAAAAATTAAATGCGGAGTTTCTTCTGCAACAGTTTCGATATCCATTCCACCTTCCGTAGAATACATAATCATATTTTTACCCGTTGCTCTATTCAACAAAACAGACATATAATATTCGTCTGGCTCAGAATCTCCAGGATAATACACATCTTCACAAATTAAAACTTGGTTTACTAATTTTCCTTCAGCAGAAGTTTGAGGAGTGATTAACATCATTCCCAATATATCATTAGAAATACTTTCTACTTCTTGTAAGTTTTTAGCCAACTTCACACCTCCACCTTTTCCACGACCACCAGCATGAACCTGTGCTTTAATCACGTGCCAACCAGTTCCTGTATCTTCAGTAAGTTTTTTTGCAGCAGCTACTGCCTCTGCAGGAGTATTCGCAACAATTCCGCGTTGTATTCTAACGCCAAAACTATTTAATATTTCTTTTCCTTGATATTCGTGTAAGTTCATAATGCCATGTTATTTTAAAACGTCACAAAAATACAAATTCAAAACATAAACAATGCAGATATTTAAATAAAGTTCGAGCAAAAATTTAATCCTTTAAAAAAAGCTAAAATAATTTTAAGATATATTTAACAAACAACTATTGTAACGTTTTAATTTTTAGAACGTCTTAACTTTAATTCATAATACTTTAAATTTTTTTTATAAAATCCATAAATAAATTTGTATTGTGTTTAACACATAATTAACCAATTTCATATGTTAAAGAAATTATTATTACCCCTACTTGCAATAGTATTTTCTATTCCGATATCTGCTCAAAACAACAAAAAAAGAAAAACAATTAATACAACAAGAGTTACCAATGCTCCAAAAATTGATGGAATTTTAGATGATGAAGCATGGGAAAAGGCTGAACTTTGTAAAGATTTTATGATTTTTAAACCAGAAAATGGCGCCCCTGTTCCTGCAGAATATCAAACTGTAGTTAAAGTAGTTTACGATGATGAAGCAATTTATATTTCTGCTCAAATGAATGATCCTGATCCTGCAGGAATTCCGAAAGAGTTTGCTGTAAGAGATAATTTTAGTCAGGCAGATTTCTTTCTAGTAACGATTAACCCCAATGATGATGGTCAAAATCCTTTTGAATTTATTGTTCAAAGCACAGGGAATCAAGCAGATTCAAAAGTTTCTAATGGAAATGAAGATTTTAATTGGAGCGCTGTTTGGGAAAGTGATGTCTCTACAGACGATAAAGGATGGAATGTAGAAATGAAAATACCCTATAGAGCTTTGCGTTTTGCAAATAGACCCATACAATCTTGGGGGTTTAACTTTCATCGAAGATTAGAAAAATTAAACTCGCAACATACCTGGACTCATGTAGATAATTCTGTTGGAAGATGGACACAGTACGATGGCTTAATTGAAGATTTTAGAAATATAGAACCACCTACAAGATTAAACCTATATCCATATGCCTCTGCAACTTCAACTACCTTTGAAGGTAAAACAGATTTCAACTGGAGTGTTGGAATGGATATTAAATATGGCTTAACTGACAATTTCACATTAGACGCTACATTAATACCAGATTTTAGTCAAGTTGGTTTTGATGATGTGGTTTTAAATTTAGGACCATTTGAACAACAATTTACAGAGCAAAGACAATTTTTTACAGAAGGAACAGAATTATTTAATAAAGGAAATCTATTTTACTCGAGAAGAATTGGAAGCGCACCTATTGATCAATTTGATGTTTCTAGTTCACTTTCTTTAGATGAAGAAATTATTGATTATCCAGGAAAAGTAACGATGCTAAATGCTATTAAAATTTCTGGAAGAACAAAAAAAGGTTTAGGAATTGGTTTTTTTAATGCAGTTACAGAAAAAACGAATGCCACAATTAAAAACAATAATACTGATAAAGTTAGAAAAGAAGTAATAGATCCTTTTACAAATTATAACATATTAGTACTAGACCAACAATTTAACCAAAACTCCACAATTTCTTTAATTAATACAAATGTAACTAGAGATGGTAGATTTAGAGATGCAAACGTTACTGCTTTAAATTGGCACTTAGAAACAAAAGACAGCAAATACAATATCGATGGGTCAGTTAAAATGAGTAATATTTCTGATGTTGTAAATACCCCAAGTACAGGTTACACTTTAGATAATAGTATTGGATATGGTGCTGGAAACTGGAGATGGGAAGCTGGATACAGCTTTGAAAACAAAGATTTTAACCCAAATGATTTTGGAATTCTTTTCAGCAATAATCAACAGTCGATATATGCAAATGGTGGCTGGAGAACTTTACAACCAACAAAAAACTTTAATAGATATAATTTTAATTTTTACAATCAATTAAACTATCAGCATTATTCTGGAGTATATACAGGCTATGAAGCTGGCTTAAACTATAACGCACAAACAAAAAAACGTTTTTCTTTTGGTGGTAATTTAAATTATGAATCAGAAAATAAAGATTTCTTTGAACCAAGACAAGGATCTACAAGTGGTGTGTATTTTTTACAACCTGAAAGAAAAAACATAAATGCATACATATCTACCAACTCACAAAAGAAGCTAGAATTAAACGCCAACGGATATTATACTGGCTACAGCAAAAACCCAAAATCCGGTTATGGTTTTAGTATTGCACCACGTTATAGATTTACAAATCAATTTTCTTTAAGGTATCAATTAAACTTCAACAAAACGAAGAACGACCAAGGATTTGTAGATGAAGATGCTTCTAACGTGATTATTGGAATGAGAGATAGAAAAAACTACACAAATACTATTTCAGGGAAATACAGCTTTAGCACTAATTCTTCATTATCATTAAGTTTTAGACACTATTGGGGTTCTGTAAACTATAATGACTACTTTAACCTAAATACTGAAGGTGGCTTAGACCCAAACACTAATTATACTGGTGAAAATGTAAACTTCAATAGCTGGAATTTAGATTTAAATTATATCTGGCAATTTGCTCCTGGAAGTCAATTAATAGCATTTTATAGAAATTCAATCTTTAATTCTGATACAGCTTCTAGCCTAGATTTTTTTCAAAATTTAGATAATTTATTTGAACAATCTCAAAGCCATACTTTTTCTGTAAGATTTGTTTATTTTATAGATTACAATGCCATAAAAAACATTTTTTAACCGCTTGCGCATGCGAATTTATTTTAATAATCGAAATGTACACTCGAGTGATTTTTATAAAGAATGAAGAAAAATTGTACCAAAAATAGATGTTTTAATTCTGTTATATTCATTTCTCTACCATTTCAATTTGAAATTAGAGGCGCATTTATGGCATTCTAATTTCTTTTTTATACATTCGTTTCTAAATTAGAGAAGGTATGATTGTTTGTAAAAATATACACAAAAAGTATGGTGAGGTTGAAGTCTTAAAAGGTGTTAATTTACACATTAAAAAGGGAGAAATTGTTGCTATTGTTGGTCCTTCTGGGGCAGGAAAAACAACACTTCTTCAAATATTAGGCACCTTAGACAAACCTTTAGCTACTCAAAATTTTAACCTTTGTTTAAATGATATTTCACTTCAAAATTTATCCGATAAAGAATTGTCCTCTTTTCGGAACAAGTATATTGGTTTTATTTTTCAATTTCATCAATTATTACCAGAATTTACAGCTTTAGAAAATGTATGCATTCCTGCTTTTATTGGAAAAAAATCAAAAAAAGAAACCGAAAAAAGAGCAAAAGAAATTTTAGATTTTTTAGGATTGTCTCATAGAATGAACCACAAACCAAATGAACTTTCTGGAGGAGAACAACAACGTGTTGCAGTTGCTAGGGCATTGATTAACAATCCAGCTGTTATTTTAGCAGATGAACCTAGTGGTAATTTAGATAGTGAATCTGCAAAAAATTTACATGAACTATTTTTTAAACTGCGTGATGAATTTGGACAAACATTTGTGTTGGTAACTCACAACGAGGAGTTGGCTGCAATGGCAGATAGGAAGCTAACCATGAAAGATGGTGTAATTGTTTAAAAAATGAAAAAAGCCGAACTAAAAGAATTTTTAGACGAAAAAGTAATCTTATATAACAATCCGAATTTCATAGACTCAGATCCGATTCAAATTCCACATCTTTTTTCTAAGAAAGAAGATATTGAGATTTCAGGGTTTTTAACAGCTATTATTTCCTGGGGAAACAGAACGATGATTATTAGAAACGCTCATAAAATGATGGAGCTGCTTGACAATTCACCACATGACTTTATTCTAAATCATCAAGTAAAAGACTTGAAGCAAATAGAAGGTTTTGTACATAGAACTTTTAATTATATCGATTTTCAACAATTTATAAAATCACTACAACATATTTATTTACAGCACGGTGGTCTGGAACAAGCACTTTCTATTAAAGACGGCTCTAAAACCTATCAAACTGCAATCAATAACTTTAAAACTTTATTTTTTGAGGTCGACCACCAAACAAGAACTCAAAAACACATTTCAGATCCTTTAAAAAATTCGGCAGCAAAACGTATTAACATGTTTTTACGTTGGATGGTAAGAAACGACAAAGCAGGTGTAGATTTCGGTATCTGGAAAACACACAACTCGGCCCATTTGTCTTGTCCTTTAGATGTGCATTCCGGCAACGTCGCAAGAAAGTTAAAACTATTGCTAAGAAAACAAAACGATTGGAAGGCAGTTGCTGAGTTAGATAAAAACCTAAGAAGCTTAGATGCTTCAGATCCTGTGAAATATGATTTTGCACTATTTGGCTTAGGTGTTTTTGAAAAGTTTTAATTAAAAATGAACAAGTGTTTCTAAATCCTTTTATTTGTAATAAATTTATACGTTCACAACTTCATAAGTATTGATAAATGCAATTTAAAAATATTGAAATTTTATACTTTTTAGGGCTCTTAATTATCCCTATTTTAATACATCTTTTTCAGCTTCAAAAGTTTGTAAAAGTACCTTTTACGAATGTTGCCTTTTTACAAAAAATACAGCAAGAAACACGCAAAAGTTCTCACATAAAAAAATGGTTAATTTTGGTTACAAGATTACTATTATTAAGTGCAATTATTTTTGCCTTTTCTCAACCTTTTCTTAGTCATAAAGATGACAATAAAAAAGAACATACTTTTATCTATTTAGACAACTCTTTAAGTACAAATACCAAAGGAGAAAAGGGTGATTTATTAAAAATAGCGGTACAAGAAATTATAGAGAATACTGCGGATAAAAACAGATATTCATTAAGAACTAATACCGGGTTTTATGAAAACCTTAGTAAAGAGGCATTAAAAAATAGATTGCTAAAAGTAGATAATTCTTCAAAAAAATTAAGTTTAGCTACACTTTTTCTTCAGATAAACAAAGAAAAAAATATAAAAACAAATACTTTAAATAATATTGTCTTAATTTCTGATTTTCAGACTAATTACAATAAAAAGTTTACAAATGTAACAAGCCCTTTTTCGGCTATAAAACTAGAAGCTAGTAAAAAAGACAATTTATCTGTAGATAGTGTCTTTATCAATAATAAAAATGCAAACAATTTTAGGTTAAATGTTGTAATAAAAAATCAAGGCCCTAGAAAAGACGTTGTACCTATTGCTATTTTCAATGGAAAAAACCTACTTAGTAAACAATCTGTCTCTATCGAAAAAAATAGAGAAAAGACCGTTGTATTTACGTTACAAAATACAGCCAATTTATTAGGTAAAATTACACTAAATTTTAGCGATACATTTTTGCATGATAATACATATTACTTCGCTTTAAACAACAATCAAAAAATACCTGTTTTAGCAATTGGAAAGAAGACTAATTTTTTATCAAAAATATACACAAAAGAAGCGTTTAAATTCACAAATAACCCTATTCAAAATATCAATTACAATACCCTCCAAAAACAACAATTAATTATACTAAATGAAGCAGTAAAACTTCCAGAAATTTTAATTAATAGCTTAGTTGATTTTTCTAAAAACGGTGGGAGTATTGTAATTATTCCAAATGAAGAAATAAACCTTTCATCTTACAATAGATTGCTAACAAAACTAAATTTAGGGAAAATTACAACCA
Organism: Polaribacter sp.; assembly: GCA_047616665.1. Classification (GTDB taxonomy): domain Bacteria; phylum Bacteroidota; class Bacteroidia; order Flavobacteriales; family Flavobacteriaceae; genus Polaribacter. The sequence goes on along the minus strand of JBLHGY010000031.1, from coordinate 5,390 downwards.
AGAAAAAAGATACTTTAAAAATTACAAATATTAATTATTCACATCCTGTATTTAAAAATGTTTTTTCTAAAAAAATAACTAATTTTCAATACCCAAGGGTTCTAAGCTACTACCCTGTTATAGGAAATACTTCTAAAATAGTCTCTTTTGAGAATAATATGCCTTTCATAAGTCAGTTATCGAATAGTAAAACCTATTATATTTCTAGTGCTTTAAATAAAAAAAACAGCAACTTTTTAAATTCTCCTTTGATTGTGCCTATTTTTTACAATTTTGGAGAGATGAGTTTTAAGTACCCCAAATTAGCTTATAGAATAGATCAAGAAAACACCATTGAAATTGAAACTAAAATGCGTAAAAATAAAATTTTAGCAATTGCTAAAAACGGCGCTTCTTTTATACCTCTGCAACAAACCTACCAAAACAAAGTGATTCTTACAACAAAAGAACAACCACTAAAAGCTGGATTTTATAAAGTTTTAAAAGAAAACACGAAAATTAAAGACTTGGCTTTTAATTACCCAAAAGAAGAGAGTTTATTGAATTTTCTAGATGCTAACGCATTAAAAGAAATACATAAAAATAGTACTGTTTCTTCGTCTATAAGTGAAGTATTTAAACAAATAAATAAAAATAATGAAGTTCATTGGCTTTGGAAATGGTTTTTAGCCTTGGCAATTGTATCTTTGTTCTTAGAAATTTTGATTTTAAAATTCTATACACCATGATTACGCTTATAAAATCGGCAACGATTATAGATTCTTCAAGTCCCTTCCACCAGCAAAAAAAAGATATTTTAATTCAAGACGGTAGTATTAAAAAGATTGATAGTAACATACCATCTAAAAAAGAATATACTATTGTAGAAAGAGAAAACCTTCATGTTTCTTGTGGATGGTTTGACACGAGTGTTTCTCTTGGAGAGCCGGGCTATGAAGAAAGAGAAACTATTAAAAACGGATTGCAAGTTGCAGCAAAAAGTGGCTTTACAGCTGTTGCAGTAAATGCAAACTCCAATCCTATAATTGACAACAAGTCTGCTGTCGAATTCTTAATAAATAAAGCACATGGTTTCGCTACAAACCTCCACCCTATTGCAGCTTTAACCCAAGGGAGTAAGGGTATTAATATGGCTGAATTGTACGATATGCAACAATCTGGAGCGATTGCTTTTGGAGATTATAAAAAACCAATAGCGCAGGATAACCTAATGAAAGTAGCACTGTTGTATGCTCAAAATTTTGATGGTTTGGTCTTAAGTTTTCCAAAAAACAAATCAATTACTGGAGAAGGAATAGCACATGAAGGTATTAATAGTACAAAATTAGGCTTAAAAGGAATTCCTGCCTTGGCAGAAGAATTACAAATTGTAAGAGATCTTTTTTTATTAGAGTATACTGGGGGCAAATTGCACATCCCAACCATTTCCTCTGCAAAATCTGTAGATTTAATTAAAGAAGCTAAAAAGAACGGTTTACAAGTTTCTTGCAGTGTTGCTGCACATCACCTAACATTAACAGACAATGAGTTGCATGAGTTTGACAGCAACTTCAAGACAAACCCACCACTAAGGACAAACGCAGATTGTAAAGCCTTGCAAAAAGGAGTTAGAACAGGTGTTATCGATATTATCACATCAGACCACAACCCAATAGATATTGAGTATAAAAAAGTAGAATTCAGCGAAGCAAAGGACGGAACCATTGGTCTAGAAAGTTTATTTGGAGCAGTAAATTCAGTTTTAGATTTAGAAGATTTTATCGAAAGTATCACTTCAAAACCAAGAGCAGTTTTTGGCCTAGACCCAATTTCTATTGCAGAAGGGAAAATAGCTGATATTTCACTTTTTAATCCTGAAAAACAATATATGTTCACTAAAGAACATGCCTTATCTACCTCTAAAAATAGTGCCTTTTTTAATAAAAAAATGAATGGAAAAGCATACGGTATTTTCTCAAACAAACAACTGATTTTAAATTCATAATACAATGAAAAACCATACTATAAAAGAAGGTAAAACTGCCGCACTTATAAGTTACATACCAGTTATTGGAGCGCCAATTGCTTTCTTTTTAAATAAGAATAAAAGAAATTATTTTGCTAGTTTTCATATTAGACAGACATTTGGTTTAAACATTCTATACTTCATAAATAAATGGATTGTTTATGAATATTTTGGATTAACAGCTTTCAATATTGGAAAAGGTGGTGTTTTAGTACTTTTTATATTGGGTGGCCTAGGTGCCCTCAGAGAACAGGAAAAATTAGTACCATTATTAGGAGATAAGTTTCAAGAATGGTTTAAAAATATTTAATATAGAATGCGTAAATTACAGTACATCGTTAGAGAACCAAAAATTGCATCCCAAAATCCGCCTTTATTAATTTTACTGCATGGTTACGGTAGTAATGAGCATGATTTATTTTCTTTTGCCGAAGAGTTACCAGACGACCTACTAATTGTAAGTGCACAAGCACCACTTTCGATTGGAAACGGCGCTTACGCTTGGTATTCTATTAATTTTGACGAAATAAATGGAAAGTTCTCTGATTTAAAAGAAGCAAAAGAAGCTATTGACGCTATTGCAGGTTTTATTGACGATATTAAAAATAAATACACCCCAAATCCAGAAAAAACTTTTTTACTAGGTTTTAGCCAAGGAGCAATTTTAAGTTATTCTTTCAGCTTTTTCCATCCAAACAAAATACAACACGTACTTGCGTTAAGCGGCTATATTAACACAGAGTTGCTTCCAGAAAATATTTCAACAGATATTAAAACAGATTACTACTGTTCTCATGGTTCTGTAGATCAAGTTTTACCAGTAGCGTGGGCAAGAAACTCAAAACCGTTTTTAGACAACTTAGGTTTTAAAAATGAGTATTCAGAATACAATGTTGGCCATGGTGTTGCACCACAAAACTTTTTTAGCTTTAAAAAATGGATTGAAGCGCGTTTGTAAATAAACTTAAGATATTAGGAATTAGCGTTTAATTTGAAGTATCAAAAAAGAAACCTTTGTATGGATATCACAAAAATTAGATCTCTTTTTCCCATCACAAAAGAAGCAATTTATCTAAATAGCGCCTCGCAAGCACCTTTAAACACATGTGTTCAAAGTAAGTTGGAAGCGTACCTAAAATCAGAAGCAAATTTTGAAGGTAAAAAAGGGTTTAATCGTGATGATATCCGCATTCCTTTAGCTAATTTATTAGGTGGCTCTTCAGAAGAATATGCACTAACAACAAGCACTGGTGTTGGTTTAGGAATGATTTCGCAAGGCATCGATTTCAAAAAAGGAGATAATATTATTATTCCAGAAAAAGAGCATTGGAACAACTCTTTTCCTTGGCTAAATTTAGAAAGCAAAGGTGTAGCAATAAGATTTGCAAAATTAAATAAAGACAACAGTCTCGATCCTGAAGCAATAGAAAAACTAATAGACAACCAAACGCGCGTTGTGGCAATTGCAGCAGTTCGTTTTAATAGTGGTTTTAGACCTAATTTATCTAAAATAAGCAAAATAGCACATTCGAAAAACGCTTTATTTGTTGTAGATGCTGCACAAGGCGCGGGCATGGTTCCTATAGATGTTGTCAAAAACGGTATTGATATTATGGCCGGCTGTGGCTTTAAATGGTTGCTGGGAATGCACGGAACAGGATTCTTGTACGTAAGCAACCGTGTTGTAAAAATGATACAACCTGTTTTACCAGGAATGTATGCGGCACATATGAACTATGACAAGCTTTCTTACTATGAAGATGCTCGGAAATTTGAAACCGGCACCCTTGCATATTCTTTATTTACTGCTTGGTCTGCAGGTTTAGAATTACTACTTTCTATTGGTATAGATACTGTTTATAAAAAGGCTTTAGAAAACACGGCTCTTATTATAAACGGACTTCTAAAAAACAATTACAACATAGTAACACCTATTAAAAACAAGGAAGAAAGAAGCGCCATTGTTCATTTTTATGCAAACTCTTTCACAGCAACGAAAACACTATTTAAAAAATTAAAAAAACATAAGGTAATGGTTACGTTGCAAGGAGAAAATATAAGGGTGAGTCCGAATTTCTTTACCACAAAAGAAGAAATTAAGGTGTTTTTAAGTTTGCTTTAAAAAAGTACATACAAAGTAGTCACTAAAACACCTTTATCAGGTTCTAAATTATAAGCAATCAATTGTTTTTCTTCTTTTACTTTCAGGTTAAATGGTGGCACTAATAAATTAATGCCACTTTTCTTTTTTAATCTAATTCCTTGACCTGATATAATATCTTTATTAGGGATAAAATCTCCTTTAGGCAGATGCTCCGTTAAGATTAAGTATTTAAAATTTACTAACTTATTTACAATAGCCTGCACTTCTGTATTAGACAAGTGCTGCAATACCTGCCTAACAATGGCACAATCTCCCAAAGGCAAATCAGCTACAGCAATATCTAAACAATGAAACTCTAAGTTCGGTTCTTTAAATTTTTCTTTATTAAAGGCTATTAGCGGCGCCACAATATCTATGGCAACATACTTTTTAGTGTATACCACCAACTCTTTGCCCACATTAAAATCGCCACAGCCTAAATCGCAGACCGAAATAGATGTTTTAAAAGACCTTAAAAATGAGGTTACTGCTGTTATATATGGTTTTACAATTTCTATTTCATGCGATCCTGAACCAGAATAAAAATTAGAATTATTACCTCCCCAAAGCTTTAGTTCATACACCTGCTCCATTGCAGCTTTGGTGGGCCAAGAATTCTTTGTTTTTTTAGATACTTCTTTCATTTATATATAGTCACTGTAAACACGAATCATATGGAATTCGCTCTCTTTTAAAGGCTGTAAATTAGGCATTAGCAAATTTACAGAAATTCCTCTTTTAAATTCATAATTCAACAAAAAACATACTTTCTTTTAAACTACCTTTGTCCCAAAAATAATACATGCAGTTTTCTGATTTTCCTTTTCATAAATCTATTTTAAAAGCCGTTGCTGAAGAGCGATTTCAAATACCTACGTTAGTACAGCAAAAAGCGATTCCTTTAGTATTAGAAAAAAAGAATGTAATTGTTTCTGCACAAACAGGTACTGGAAAAACAGCTGCTTTTGCGTTGCCAATTGTTCAATTATTGTTTGATGAGCAAGAAGAAGAAAAGAGAGATAAAAAGATACGGTCTTTAGTAGTAACACCTACGCGTGAACTAGCAATTCAGATTTTAGAAAACTTTAAAAGTTTTAGTAAATATTCTAATTTAAAGGCTACCGCAGTTTTTGGTGGTGTTTCTCTAGAACCACAAAAAGAAATTTTAGGTAAAGGAGTAGACATCTTAATTGCAACGCCTGGTAGATTAATTGACCTGCAAATGCAAGGCAATATCGATTT
>JBLHGY010000030.1:0-15521 GCA_047616665.1 Polaribacter sp. | reverse complement strand
GATTGTCAAAATAAATTTGTTTTTTAATACCTTCTGCATTTTGTAAAATCATTGCGAATTCGTCAGGATTGTTAGGAACATCTTTCATTCTAACAATTTCAGACTTTTTCTCTAAAAAATCTACGGAAATGTATGCATCTTTCTGGAAGAAGCGTGTTTTACGCATATTTTTCATGGAAATTCTACTTGCAGTTAAGTTTGCAACACAACCATTTTCGAACTCAATTCTCGCATTTGCAATATCTGGAGTTTCTGAAATAACAGAAATTCCACTTGCATGCACCTTTTTCACTTTAGAATTTACTACCGATAAAATAATATCAATATCATGAATCATTAAATCTAAAACTACAGGAACATCTGTTCCTCTTGGATTGAATTCTGCTAATCTGTGTGTCTCAATAAACATTGGAGCGTCAATTTTATCTTTGACCGCGGTAAATGCCGGATTAAAACGCTCTACATGCCCAACTTGACCTTGCACGTGAAACTGACTTGCCAATGTTTTAATAGCCTCTGCTTCTAAAACAGTTTTAGTAATTGGCTTTTCTATAAAAATATGTCGTCCTTTTTCAATCGCTTTTTTAGCACATTCAAAATGAGACAACGTTGGTGTTACGATATCTACAACTTCAACTGCAGCTATTAATTCTTCAATAGAATCAAATAATTTATAACCAAATTCCTTTGCTACTTTTTCTGCATTTTCTGTAAATGGATCAAAAAAACCAACCAATTCAAACTTCTTTGATTCTTGTAATAAACGTAAATGGATTTTACCGAGATGACCAGCACCTAAAACACCTGCTTTTAACATATTTATATTTTTTTTTCATTCAAGGGTTCCTTAAATTTTAGGAGATGAGCTTCATGACTACGTTCTATTTTAGCCACTAAAGTACCTTGAATACTATGATATTATTTATTTTAAAAATTCTGAAGAAATATCAAAAATTTTCAACGAAAACAAAGATACAATTTTATAAGAATGTAATTAGAATTATTACTATTTTTAGACGCTACAAAACTGTTAAAATTGAAAGACACCTCAAAACACCAAGGACTTAGAAATCAGCTTGCTACTATATTAGAAGCAAAAGGAATTACAGACAGTAATGTACTGAATGCTATTCGAGAAATTCCTCGACACTTGTTTATAGACTCAAGTTTTGAGGCGCATGCGTATCAAGATAAAGCATTTCCTATTGCTGCAGAACAAACAATTTCTCAGCCATATACGGTTGCTTTTCAATCGCAAACTTTAGAAATAAAACCGGGTGATAAAATATTAGAGATTGGCACTGGTTCAGGTTACCAAACCGCTGTTTTATTGGAGTTAAAAGCTTTAGTGTATTCCATAGAAAGACAGAAAGAGTTGTTTAAAAGAACGTCTCTTTTCTTACCTAAGATTGGTTATAAACCTAAAAAATTTATTTTTGGAGATGGTTATAAAGGTTTAAAAGAAGAAGCGCCTTTCGATAAAATAATAGTTACTGCCGGTGCACCTTTTGTACCAAACCCCTTATTAGCACAATTAAAAATAGGAGGGAAGTTGTTAATTCCTGTTGGCGACAAAACACAAATAATGACTTTGTTTATTAGAAAATCGGCCAAAGAATTCGAAAAACAAGAATTAGGTGATTTTGCTTTTGTACCAATGTTAGCGCAAAAAAATTAAATTTTAATTTAAAAATTTAATAAACTAAAAGTAGTTTACAAACTAGCATCAAAATTTTCGTCCCATTTCTGTTGCACACGCAGCACTTGCTCAATAACATCTCTAACGCAGCCTTCTCCACCTTTCTTATCAGAAATGTATTTAGAAACTTCTTGAATTTCTCTAACGGCATCATTTGGACACGCGGCTAAACCTACTATTTTCATAACTGGATAATCTGGTACGTCATCTCCCATATATAATACGTTTTCCGGTTGTAAATTGTACTTTTCTATGAGTGTTTGGTATTGTTTTATTTTGTTGTGGGCACCTAAATAGATGTCTTCAATTCCCAAAGCAGCCAGTCTCGTTCTAACACCTTCATTAGTACCACCAGAGATGATACAAACTCTATAGCCTTTGTTTAATGCATTTTTCATTGCATACCCATCTTTTACATTCATATGTCTTACCATTTCGCCATCTGGCATTATGGTTAGCATTCCGTTTGTTAAAACGCCATCAACATCAAAAATAAAAGTGTTTATTTTTGGTAATAATTGTTTGTAACTAATTTCCATTTTCAATAGATTGAGTTATAAGTTTATAAAGTATTTGTTGTTCTGTATGCAACAAGTTTAAATGATTTTTTATTGTTTCTTCATCTCTTCTAATTGCAGGGCCAGTTTGCGCTTTTTCTGGTGAAAGCGTTTTAATTTTTTCTGATGTTTCCTGGATTAGGGGTTGTAAAATTTCAAAAGGCACCTTATATTCTTCACAGATATCATTACCAATTTTATATAAATGATTTGTGAAGTTGTTTACAAAGACAGCAGCAACATGCAAGGCTTTTCTTTGTTCAGAATTTATAGCATATATTTTTTTACCAATTGCATTTGCCAATGTTTCAAGTAACAAATAATCTTCGTCACGTTCAGCCTCCAAGCAAAAAGGAACATTGGAGAGATCTACTTCTTTCTCCTTAGAAAAGGTTTGCAACATGTAAAAAACGCCTTTATTAGTTGTGTTTTTTAAATCTTTCATGGAAAAACTACCTGAAGTATGCACCACAAAAGAGTTTTTAATTTTTAAAGAAACAGTTTCAATAGCGTCATCTGAAACTGCTAGAATTGTAATAGTTGCTTTTGGTATCTTTTCTAATTTTCTAGAACTTACTTGTGTAAGGCGAATAGTATCAACTTTTAAAAAAGCCTTTACTAAATGCGTTGCTACATTTCCATTTCCTATAATTAGTACTGATATCATTTTAGCGAAGATATTCAAAATTTATAGAAATTTAGAATTGCTTTTAGTAAATTAGCTTCTATAAATCTGATTTAATGGAAGATTCTGATAAACTAGGAATAAATACAATTTGTGTGCATACCGGAGAAGTAAAAGATGAGCAGTTTAAAGGTGCAGTTTCGCCTCTATTTATGTCAACTTCATATGCTTTTGATGGGGTAGATGTAAAAAGATACCCAAGGTATTTTAATACTCCAAATCAAGAAATGTTATGTAAAAAGATTGCAGCGTTAGAGAACACAGAAGATGGTTTAATTTTTAGCTCAGGAATGGCAGCAATTTCTGCAGCTATGTTTGCTTTTCTAAAGACGGGAGATCACGTAATTATTCAGCAAGTAATTTATGGTGGTACTTTTAACTTAATCGTTTCAGAATTTGAGAAATACGGAATTGAATACTCATTTACAGAATCTGACAAAGCAGCTGATTTTAAATTGTTATTAAAAGCAAATACAAAGATTTTGTTTATAGAAACTCCTTCTAATCCATTATTAGGAATTACAGATATAGATGCAATTGCTAGTTTGGGCAAAGAAAGCGGAATTATAACAATGATTGATAATACGTTTGCATCTCCAATAAATCAGAATCCTGCAGATTTCGGAATCGATATTATTTTACATTCTGCCACAAAGTATATGGGCGGGCATTCAGATATTTCTGCTGGTGCAATTGCAGGTTCTAACGAACACATTGCTCAAATTTGGAAGACTGCAATTAATTTTGGTGGAAATTTGAGTGACCAAACTGTTTGGTTGTTAGAAAGAAGTCTAAAAACTTTAAACCTTCGGGTAAAAGAGCAAACCAAGAATGCACAAGAAATGGCAGAATACCTAGAACATCATAAAAATATAGAGCGTGTGCATTACCCGGGGTTAAATAGTCATCCGCAACATGATTTAGCAAAAAGACAAATGAACGGTTTTGGTGCTATGTTGTCTTTTGAATTAGAAGAAGGTATCAATGCGATGGATTTTCAAAATGCATTAAAATTAATAAAGCCTTCGATGAGTTTAGCAGGTTTAGAAAGCACAACGGTTAGCCCAGCGCAAACTACACATGCTTTATTAAGTCCACAAGAACGTTTGGATAGAGGAATAAAAGACGGTTTAATTCGTTTTTCTGTAGGTATTGAAGAACCGAAAGATTTAATTAAAGATATAGCGCAAGCTTTAAAAAGTTTGCAGTAATTGCATATTAAAATAGACACAACAATTATGAAATTAGATATACTAGCTTTTGGTGCACATCCTGATGATATAGAGTTGGGCTGCGGTGCCACTATTGCTAAAGAAGTTTCTTTAGGTAAAAAAGTAGGAATTGTAGATTTAACCCAAGGGGAATTAGGAACCCGTGGTTCTGCAGAATTAAGAATGATTGAAGCAAATAACGCTGCAAAAATTTTGGGTGTTTCGGTGCGAGAAAATGTAGGTTTTGCTGATGGTTTTTTTACAAACGATAAGAAGCATCAGTTAGAAATTATAAATATGATTCGTAAATATCAGCCAGATATTGTATTGTGTAATGCAATAGATGATAGACATATAGATCATGGAAAAGGTAGTAAATTGGTTTCTGATGCTTGCTTTTTAAGTGGATTAGTGAAAATTGAAACTGAATTAGAAGGAAAACAACAGGAAAAATGGCGTCCAAAACATGTATATCACTACATACAATGGAAAAATATAGCACCCGATTTTGTAATTGACGTAACAGGTTTTATACACAAAAAACAAGCTGCAGTTCTAGCCTATTCGTCTCAGTTCTATGATCCTAATAGCAAAGAGCCAGAGTCTCCTATAACGAGTAAAACGTTTATAGAGAGTATAAACTATAGATCTAGAGATTTAGGCAGATTAATAGGGGTAGAGTACGCAGAAGGTTTTACGTCAGAGCGTTACGTTGCTGCTGAAAATCTTAGTAAATTAATTTAAATTTTTATTGTTTTAGAATAGAAAAAATAATTATATTTGCACCCGCAATTATATGGTGGTTGTAGCTCAGTTGGTTAGAGTATCGGTTTGTGGTACCGAGGGTCGCGGGTTCGAATCCCGTCTTCCACCCAGAAAATAAAGCTTCTTAGAAATAAGAGGCTTTTTTTGTGGCCTTTTTTTTAAAAAAAATAGTATTGAAGACTAAAATTTAGTTTTTAACTTTTTCTTTCTTTTAATAGGTAAAGCTTCTTCTGGGAAAGGGAAAATAATTGTTGAATTTTTTTCTGCGGCAATGTTAGATAAGGTTTGGTACAAACGTAGTTTAATAGCCGACGGAGATTGATCTATGAGTTTTCCTGCTTGTAATAATTTTCCAGCAGCTTGTTCTTCTGCCAACGCTAAAATAATTTGTGCTCTCCGCGAACGCTCAGCTTCGGCTTGGTTTGCCATCATTCTACGCATGTTTTCTGGTAATTGAATATCTTTTATTTTAACATCGTTAATTTGAATGCCCCATTCTTTGGTTTCTTTTTCAACAATTCCTTTAATATTTTTGCCCATTTCTTCTCGTTTTGAAAGAATAGTATCTAATTCGACCTTTCCACAAACATCTCTCAGTGCAGCTTGTGATAATTGAGTAATAGCAAATTTGAATTCTTCTACTTCTAAAACAGCTTTTTCAGGATTATTAATCTTAAAAAAAACGACACCATCGATACTACAGGGAACATTATCTGCTGTCATAACTTCTTGAGAATCAACATTAAAAGTAATCACTCTAATGTCAACAATTTGGATAGTTTCAATAAAAGGAATAATCCAACGAAACCCTGGTCGTAAGGTTTTAATAAATTTTCCAAATCTAAATTTAAGTGCTCTTTTGTATTCAAAAACGATTCGTATGCCAGAAAGGAAAAATAGGCCAAGTAGTATCGCAAATATGAGAAAGTTGTTCATAATAAAATTTATTAAGTATTTTATAATTGCAAAGATGCTCAAAACCAAGAAGTGCAGGAGTAGACGACATTATTGGTTCAATAGTATTTAATCAGAGTTGTAATGGAAAGCTGAAGCTTTTCAACTGTATGATTAATAAGGTCTTTCATAAGATACGATTTTTTTTACAAAATAAATTAACTTTTAGCTAATATTTTACGCTATAAACTTTAAGATGATCTTAAAAACAAGTTTTTTTTTGAGAATAATCAAAAAAGATTTAGAAATTAAAAAGAATTTAAAACCTCTAATACTTCATTTCTTTTTCTAACTGAAACCGGTACATTACAATTGTCTGTTAAAATTAAATAACCACCATCAGACTTTATAAATTCTTTTATGTATTTAGTATTTATTAAATGGCTTTGATGCACTCTTAAAAACCCCACTTCTTTTAACAAGTCTGCATAAAATTTCAGTGTTTTAGAAACCAATAATTTTTCCTTATTTTTAAAATAGAATGTTGTGTAGTTGTTATCTGATTTACAGCGAATAATATCACTAATATTGGTAATAATTATTTTATCTAAAGTATGTAAAGAGATCTTTTCAAGTTCATTATTTGGTCTTGTAATTACTTCTTTTAAGACGTTTAATTGACCAAAAGCAGGCTGTAGTTGTTTGTTGGCCTTTTCTATGGCATTTGCCAGATCTTCATTAGAATATGGTTTTAATATATAATCTATTGCAGCAAATTTAAAAGCTTTAATGGCATGGGCGTCGCTAGCAGTAATAAAAATTATTTTAGAATTTAAATTTGGAAAAATTTCTAGAACATCAAAACCTGTCCCATCTCCAAGCATAATATCTAAGAATAGTATATCGGGCTCGTTTTTTCGCAATAACTTGGCAGCTTCAACAACAGCCGTTGCAGTGCCTATCACTTCAATTTCTTTATGGTTTTTAGAGATGTCTTTGGTTAACATTTCTAAAGCCAAAAAGTTGTCTTCTACTAAAATTGCGGTTATTTTTTTCATAAACCTATAATTTTATTAAGGTGAAAATAGTTATTTCTGGCCTCACATTAAATCTAATTTGATATAAATTTCCGAGAGCTCTATTAATGTATAAAGTTCTGCCATCGTTTAAATCTATTTTGCCAGCACTATATTTTTTGTTTTTCACGGGTAATATCGGTGGCTTCAAAAAAGGAGGCTTCACTTGTCCGCCATGCGTATGTCCAGCTAAAATCCAACCTTTATAATCATTCCAAACATTTAAATCACAGACATCAGGGTTGTGACATAAAACAATATTTGCCTTTTTAGAATCATATACAGACATTATTTTATTGGGATTAAAATTCATTCCCCAATAATCATCCAAGCCGATAATATTTAAACCCTTCATTTCTTTTTGTTCGTTGCTTAAAATAGAAATCCCAGCAGTTTGTAAAATTGTGGTGATTTTATCGGCCACTTCTTGCACTGCCCAATCTTTTCCGTAATCGTGATTTCCTAATATGCCTGCAGTTCCTAAGTTCCCTTTTACGGCAAATTTCATAACTTCTTTTAACTGTTCTAATTGTGTTTCATTTTCATAAGAAACATAATCGCCTGTATATAAGACATAATCCGGATTTAACAATTGGGCTTTTTCAAAAGAATCTATGATGTATTGATAATCAAATCGATTGCCAACATGTATGTCGCTGATTTGCATCACGGTTTTACCAATTAAATTTTCAGGTAAATGTTGAACAGGCATTTGTACGTTTACAAATTCTAGCCAAAAAGGCTCTATTTGCCAACTATATAAACCTGTAAGTAAACCGATACCCGCAGAACTTAAAAGGGTGTTTTTTATAAATTTTCTTCTTTTCATATTCTTTAATAATCGGTTTTTAAAGGGATTTTAAACCACACTTTAGTGCCTGAAATGACATTTTCTTTATGAATTTCTTCAATATAAAATGCATTGAGTTTAGAGAGGTTCTCAATTCTTTCTTTTGTTATTTTTAAAGCAACAGAGGCATGATTTTTAGCTGTATTCCCTTTTTGAGACTGAAAAACTCCAATGCCGTTGTCTAGAATAGTACATTCTAAAAATTGGTATTTTACTTTAAAGTGGATACTTATTTTTCCTTTAGAAGCTATTTTTGAAATTCCGTGTTTTATACTATTTTCGATAAATGGTTGTAGTAGCATAGGCGGAATTAATAGTTCTTCAGCATCCATATTATTCAGGTCTTTTTCAAAAGAGAATTCAAATTTTTTTGAGCTCATTTTTTGTTCTAAACTCAAATAGTTTTCCAATGTTTCAAGTTCTTCCTTTAAGCTAATTTCTTCTAATCTAGAGTTTTTTAAGATGCTTCTTAAAAGTACAGAAAACTCCGTAATTGCTCTGTTTAGTGCTTCTTTATCGTCCGCATTTCCTAAGGCCTTAATACCGTTTAAAACATTAAAAATAAAATGCGGATTCATTTGCAATTGCAATGCTTTCTGTTCTAAAGAAAGCAAATGACTCTCTAGTTTTAAAGCAGCTATTTTTTGTTTATTTCTAGTTTGTAATTGTTTGATATATCTTGTAATAATGATAGTGAGGCATAGAGAAAAAAGAACAGCACACACTAAAAGAAACCAACCCTTTTCGTAGAAATGGTTTTCTATGTAAAAAGAGAATTTTTTGGAACTTATTTTTGCTTCCCCTTTAAAGCGAGATTCAACAATAAATTCATATTGTCCAGGTTTTAAACTAGCAAAATTTATTTGTTTATTGGTATTCCATAAAGAAAAATTGGCATTTAACTTATAACGGAATTCTATATTTTTAGGATTGCGAATAGAAACGTTTTGCAATAAAAACGACAGGTTATTTTGATTTGGTTTTAGTTGTAAAGTGGTATTGTAAGAGTTTGGGTTAATAGCGTCTACAAGTTTATAATTAACTTCTAAAGCTGCAATTTTTAAGGAAGCTTTTGCTTTACCATTGTCCTTTTTTTTAATATATAATACTTCTTCTGTTGCAATAAAAATATTCTCTTCAGCATCTTCAAATATTGCGGTTATTTCATTTGATTTTAAGAAGCTATTATACTTGTTAATTCTTTTTTCAAAAATAAAACTTATGAGATTTAATACATCAATACCCTCACTCTTAGAAGTTACATATATTTTATTATGTATGTTTGAAATATTGTGTATGCTAGGTTTAGCATATTTTTCTATCAGTTGGTTTGTAGTAGTTAATTCTTCAATTTTAGAATTGTTTTTCACAACATATAGTTTCTTATCAACTTGTAAAAAAGAGGAATAATTTCCTTTGCCAATCAAGACTGTTTTTTTAGGTTGAAGCAAATCGGATAGCATCCAAAGTCCACTATTAGAGGCAACTAAAAACTTATTTTCATAATAAATAATATCGTTTATGATAGAAAAATCTAAATCATAATTGGTTGCTAAAGGTTGTAATTTGTTGTTTTTAAAATACAAGATACCTTGATTTGTGCCAAGGAAGTATCCCTGCTTACAATGGTATATTTTGTTAATACTGTTTGCTTCAAAAGTGAATACTTTGTTGTGTGTCTGGATCTGTAAACTCTTATTTTTTCCAATAAAAAGAGAATCGTTATCAGCCAATACGGTAGTTACTTTCTGTGATTGTTTATTTCCATTAAAATTTACAAGAGTAATTGATATTCCATCAAATTTTAACAAGCCTTTGCTTGTTGAAAAATAGATATTGTTGAATTTATCTTGGGTAATTTCTTTAATTTTAAAGCTGCTAAATTCTTTGTAAGTGGCAACTTCTTGAAAATTGAACTCTTGAGAATAGGTCGTGTGTATCAAAAAAAAAGAAAAACATAAAATTAAGTTTTTTTTCATTCTAAATAATAAGGAAGATTTCACAACGAAAAAAATCATATACATATTCATTTTAACAAACTTACTAATTAAAACGTCATTGCACCATTTTTAGTGCAGTGCAATAACGTTAATCAAACTACAATTTCCATTCCAAATTACTTCATTACATACAAACGTTTGTTGCTAATATCTGGAGTTACGTGCTTTAAGTCTCCATAAGGTTTAATTAATGGCTTTAAAACACATAAACCTGTTGTTCTTCCTTTAATTATTAATGTAGTTCCTTTTACAGACCAATTCCATCTAAATTTTTCTATGGAAATAGTGTATTTTTCGAATGCTACACTTAACTCGTTTTGCTGTTGTATCCAATTTATAACGTCTTTTTCTGTATTAAAATATGGCATTTCATCATCAGAATTATAGTAATCAAATTCCCATCTAAGAGGTACTGCAAATTGAGTAATATACGGTTCACCAATGTATCTTTCTTCTTCATTATTTAAAGCATCGTACCAATTGATGTCTTTTTCTTCTGGGTATTTCTTAGCAATTTCTTTTGATAAATCCATTTTTCCTGGAGAATTTGCCGTTGGATAAAAAATATAAAACGGCTTTGCTAAGTGTTGTTTTGAGAATTTTCCACCAAATATTGTATGGTAAGGAGAAGCTAGTACTATTGGGCTTTCCGCTGTATTAAACGCCGCTTTTAAGGTTTCTAAAAGTTCGGTGTTTTCTAACAATCCTGTTGCGTGAAATATAACTTTTGAGTCTCTAGTTACTACGTTCTTTAAACTTGGTAAAGTTCCGACGGTAAGTACTTTCTTTAGAGACGCTGCAGTAACTTTAGCACCTTTAACAACTGTTTCTAGGTTCATTCCTTTATAAGGATTGCTCTTATTTACAATATGAATTTCGCTAAATGGATGCTGCTTGCCGTTTTCATTTAACCAAATAATTATTTCTTCTAGTGAATATTTACCATCTATTATAGTCAATCCCTTTTCTTCAAAATAAGTTCTTGCCTTGGCGTAATAAGTTTGATTTCCTGCATCGAAACCAGCTATAAATACAAGCGGGTCTTGATATGTTATTTCTTGAACCTCTTCTAAATGAGGTAGGTTGTTATCTGCAACAATTTCGATTTCGTCTTTGGTTGTAAAAGAATCGCAGCTTATGAAAGTGCTTGTTGCTAAAAATACTACGGATGCGAATGCTAATTTTTTTAAGAATGTTTTCATGGTTTCTACTTTTTTAAGTGTTTATACACTGTAAAAGTAGCAGGGAAGTTCACTTAAATTTTGACTGTTTTAGAATTCGATAGGAATGGATTAGAATTCGCTAGAAGTTAAGAAAATAATCTTGCATTCGCTCTTTTTAGTTGCCAAACTAAAACACGGAACATTTTTGAATGCGCTATAAGTTTTGAATAAAAATAACAATTAACTTGAATCTTAGGCTGCTATTCAATTTGAATTTCGTTTTAAAATTTTTGGGAGCTCTTTTTTTTCTTTTAAAAAAATGCATTTCAAAATTGGTGAAAAGTTCAAATAAATAACACGAATATATGCATAAGGGAGTGCGCTTCCTTATGCACACATTACAATTTCTCCGCCAAATATTTAGCAGTGTAAGATTTTTTATTTTTAGCTAATTCTTCAGGAGTGCCTTGAAAAATAACATTCCCACCATTTTTTCCGCCTTCTAAACCTAAATCAATTATATAATCTGCACATTTTATAAGTTCTATATTATGTTCAATCACAAGAATAGAATGTCCACGTTCAATAAGCGCGTTAAAACTTGCTAATAATTTTTTAATATCATGAAAATGTAAACCCGTGGTTGGTTCATCAAAAATAAACAAAGCTTTGTCTTTTGTATTTCCTTTTACTAAAAATGATGCCAATTTTATACGTTGTGCTTCACCACCGGATAGGGTAGAAGAGGATTGACCTAATTTAACATAGCCTAAGCCAACATCTTGCAAAGGTTTTAGTTTTTGTGCTATTTTGGTTACCAAATTTTCAGAGAAAAAGTCTACAGCATCATCTATGGTTAAGTTGAGTATATCATCAATAGACTTTCCGTCAAACTTTACTTCTAAAACTTCTTTTTTGAAGCGTTTACCGTTGCAAACATCACATTCTAAATGCACATCTGCCATAAATTGCATTTCAATAGTTACTTCACCTTCACCTTTACAAACTTCACAGCGTCCTCCCTCCACATTAAAAGAAAAATGCTTGGGTTTGTAGGCACGTATACTAGATAATTTTTGATTGGAGTACAACGCTCTAATATCGTCATACGCCTTAATATAAGTTACAGGATTTGATCTGGAAGAACGACCTATAGGATTTTGATCAATAAATTCGACATGTTTTAGTGTTTCAAAATTCCCTTTAACTTCTGTATGTTGCCCAATCTTATCGCCATAACCAACTAATTTTTTTTGTAGTACGGGGTACAGAATTTTTTTCACTAATGTACTTTTACCAGAACCTGAAACACCTGTAATTACGGATAGACAGTTGAGCGGAATAATAACATTTGCATTTTGTAAATTATGCGCTCTAGCTCCAATAATTTCAATTTTATTTATCGAAGTCCTTCGTTTTCTAGGAACTTCAATTTTTAAATCTTCATTTAGGTATTTTGCTGTTAAAGAATCTGACTTTAAAATTTCTTTAAAGTTTCCTTCGGCAACTACATGACCACCAAAAGTACCCGCTTCCGGACCGATATCTATAATGTAATCTGCCGCTCTCATAATGTCTTCGTCGTGTTCCACAACAATTACAGTATTACCTAAATTACGTAAATCTTTTAAAACTCCAATGAGCCGTTCTGTGTCTTTGGGATGTAAACCAATACTTGGTTCATCTAAAATATACATAGAACCCACTAAAGAGCTACCTAAAGAGGTGGCTAAATTTATGCGCTGACTCTCACCACCAGAGAGGGTATTAGAAGATCGGTTAATGGTTAAGTAATTTAGCCCAACATCTGTTAAAAATTGTAATCTATTATTAATTTCCATTAATAAACGTTTTCCAATTTTTGCTTCGTAAACATCTAGTTTTAGTTGCATGAAAAATACTGCCAATTCATCTAAAGGAAGCGCAACTAAATCAGATATATTTTTATCATTTATTTTTACATAGTTTGTTTCATCTCTTAAACGTTTGCCATTACAGGTTGTGCATTTAGTTTTACCACGATAGCGAGAAAGCATTACTCTATTCTGAATTTTATAACTTTTGTCTTCTAAAATTGAAAAGAAATGATGAATACCTCGAAAAGATGCGTTTCCTTCCCAAACCAACTCTTTTTGTTTTTCTGATAACTCAAACCAAGGTTTGTGAATTGGAATATCAAATTGATATGCAACTTCAATTAAATTTTCTTTATAATGAATGTATGAAGGTGTTTTAAATGGAAAAATACAATCTTCAAAGATAGATAAACCTGTATTTGGAATGACCAAATCTTCATCAATACCAATTACGTTTCCGTAACCTTCGCAGGTTGGGCAAGCGCCATACGGATTGTTAAAACTAAATAAATGGGTGTTTGGTTCTAAAAACGTAAGTCCGTCTAAAGTAAATTTATTACTAAACTCAGATACTTTGTTATCTGTTAAATTTTCGATAAAGCAAATTCCTTTTCCTTCGAAAAAAGCAGTTTGAACTGCATCTGCTAATCTGTTGTAGAAATCTTCATCTTCTTTGGTAATAACTCTATCAACCACTAAAAATAAAGATTCATTGTTAAATTCTATTTGAGGAAAATCTGAAATTTTATATATTTTCTCATTCCATTTTAAACGCGCATAACCCTGCTGTTCTAGAACCTGTAAAACAGTTTTTAAATCTCTATCTTCATTGATAACAATGGGTGCTAATAATAAAAGTTTTGTTTTCTCCTTAAATTTTTTTATAAACTTTACGACATCAGAAACGGTATCTTTTTTCACCTCACCTCCAGATATAGGAGAGTAGGTTTTACCAATTCTGGCAAACAATAATTTTATATAATCGTAAATTTCTGTAGAAGTACCTACTGTAGAACGCGGGTTTGTAGAATTTACTTTTTGTTCGATAGCAATTGCGGGTGCAATCCCTTTAATATAATCTACTTTGGGCTTGTGTAATTTTCCTAAAAACTGACGCGCATACGAACTTAAACTTTCTACATAACGTCTCTGTCCTTCTGCATACAGCGTATCAAAAGCCAAAGAAGATTTACCAGAGCCAGAAAGCCCGGTAATTACAACTAATTTATTTCTAGGAATAACAACATCTATGTTCTTTAAATTGTGCAGTTTTGCTCCTTTTATTATAATATTTTCTTTGGGGTTTACTGCGGAAATATCTATCTTCATGTATCAATAATATGGGCTATAAATTTACCATAAAATAACCTCACTTTATAGCTAGGAAAATCTTTTTTTATAAAAAGTTTGTTGCATTAACAAATATTATCCATATTTGTAGTTCATAAACTTCATTAAATTAGACGTATATAGCAAAAAATTACTTTTAAAATTATTAACAATTAATAATAAGAGAAGCCCTATAGCTTTTCTAAAAGTAGTTATGGTACGTAATAATAAAATTTCAGACAGTATATTAGTTAGCGAGTACATTGGAGGTAAAGAGGCTTCTTTATCTATATTAATTAATAGGCACAAACAACGTTTATATAGTTTTATTTACAGTAAAATTCAAGATAAAGACTTAACCGAAGACGTTTTTCAAGATACTTTTATTAAAGTAATTAGAACTTTAAAAAAAGGAAATTACAACGAAGAAGGAAAGTTTTTACCCTGGGTAATGCGAATTGCTCATAATTTAGTAATTGATTATTTTAGAAAAAATAATAGAATGCCATCTTTTAAAAATACTGAGGAGTTTGATATTTTTTCTGTTTTGCACGATGGTAGCTTAAATGCAGAAAATAAAATTATACAAGAACAAATTTATAATGATGTTAGAGAGCTTATAAATGAACTTCCTGAGGAACAAAAAGAAGTTTTAGTGATGCGTTTGTATAAGGATATGAGTTTTAAAGAAATTAGTGAGAATACCGGGGTAAGTATAAACACCGCTTTAGGTAGAATGCGTTATGCGCTAATAAATATGCGTAAATTAATAGAAAAGCATAATATTATTTTGGTGAATTAACAATAAATTCAAGAGACCATCGTTAATAGTTTATAATCAGATAATTAAATTAACTATATGATGCAACTTTACCCAAAAGAGACTTCTAGTATTCAGAAGCAACCTAAAAAAGAAACAGTTCAATTTTTGATTAATTTTTCCAAATCGTTAAGAATTGTAGAGACAAAATCAAAAGATTTCATTGAATTGAATTTGAATTAAATGAAGAAAAGTCCTTATCGAAAGATAGGGATTTTTTGATTTTAAGCAGTTTTTAAATATTCAGGCTTTAATTTTTTCAAAACTTTAAACAAGTATCAATTATATTTAGTTCAAATTAGGAATTTGCCACATCTCTATTTTCTGTTTTTATTATATGTATTTATAACAGATTTTCTGCCAATAGTCTTTGTAATAATATCGTTTTCTAAATTCCAACCTCTTGCAGGGGAATACTCCCTACCATACCAAATTATTTGCAAGTGCAAGTCATTCCATAATTCTTCAGGAAACAATCTTTTTGCATCTTTTTCTGTTTGAACAACGCTTTTACCGTTAGATAAATTCCAACGATACATTAAACGTAAAATATGAGTATCTATAGGAAATGCAGGGACCCCAAAAGCCTGACTCATAACCACACCTGCAGTTTTAT
>JBLHGY010000029.1:0-15571 GCA_047616665.1 Polaribacter sp. | reverse complement strand
TCTTTAATATTTCTTAGTACAGGAATAATGTCTGTTACTTTTTTAGTGTTTAAAGATTTTAAAAGTAAAACTTCAGCTCCTTTTTTCGCAATTGCTCCGTTTTCTGCTATAACATATATTTCGTCTTTAATGGTGGCTAATTTATTTACAATGCTGTGGTATTGGCGTCCACTAGCAGCACAAAAAAGTATGTTCTGTTTTTGTAATTTTTTAAAAAGGTCAAAGAAAAGAGCACTTACTTCACCTTTAGAATTTAGTAAGGTTCCGTCCATATCAGAAACTACTAATTTCACTTTACTTAAATCCATGAATTAAGATTTCTTAGTAGAATTGCGTTCTACTAAATCTGTTTTTATAATCACAGTTTTCATTTCTTCTTTTTCGTCAGATTTATTTTCTAAACGGTCAATTAATAGTTTAGCAGCAGTAGCTCCCATTTTTTCTCCATGCTGACTTACAGTAGTCATTTTGGGTTGAGAATGTCTTGCTAAAATTCCGTTAGAAAAACAAACTACAGAAAAATTTTCAGGTACTTTAAGTCCCATTTTTTGAGCCGTTTTCATGGCTGCAATCGCAGAAGACTCATCTGTTGCTATAACTGCATCGATATCATTTGAATTAAAAACCGGGGCTAAAATACTTTCGTATTTTTTATAATCTTCATCTATTATGTTTATAATAAGATTGTTATTTACAGGTAAACCTGCTTTTTCTAATCCTTTTAAATACCCTTGATGCCTTTTTTTACCAATTTTTAAATTACTGATGGTAGAAATAAATGCAATATTTTTACTACCAGATTTTGCTAAATATTTTACAGTTTTTGAAGCCCCTTTGAAGTCGTCTGTAATTACTTTATCACAGTGTATTGTTTCTGCAACTCTATCGAACATTACAATAGGTGTACCGTTTTCTAATATTTCGTCACAATGTTTAAAATCGTTTTTTAAAACTGTTTCTTCAGCTAAAGAAAGTATAAAACCATCGATACTTCCGTTAGAAAGCATTTCCATTGTTTCTACTTCTTTTGTATAAGATTCATTTGAAATACAAGAAATTATTTTATATCCTTTTTCATTTGCTACTTTTTCAATACCATTAAAAACCTGAGCAAAGAAGTAGTTTAACATGTTAGGAATAATAATTCCAATGGTTTTTGTCTGCCTATTTTTTAAACTAAGCGCGTTAAAGTTTGGCTTGTAGTTATTCTCTTTCGCATATTTCTGTATCTTTTCTTTTGTACTTACACTAATTTCATAGCTATCATTTAGGGCTTTAGATACTGTTGAAATAGAAACACTAAATTCTTTAGCGATGTCTTTTATAGTAAGTCTTTTCATATAAATTAAGATATAAGCACGCAAAATACGAAAAACTCATCAGATATGAAGAAGAACCTTGTTATTTTACAATTTTTTCAACTTTAACTGATGCAAAATCTCATAAATTAAGAATGAAAATACAATTAGATATTCTGTAAATACAAACCATAAATTTTCTTGCCAAGGATGGTTTGCATATGCTTGGTAGGTTAAGATTATTACTAAAGACCAAATTACGGGGAATTTATATTTTGTAAAAACACATAATATTAAAGGAGTTGCCAAGTACCATGGATGCACAGTTGTAGCCGTAAAATAGTAAAAACACAAACCAAATAACATTGCTGTAATTAATTGAATAAATGTTTTGTTTTTTCTGAAAAAAGTGAGGTATAATAAAAATAAAACTGTTAATACTACTGTTGTTTTTCCAATAAAAGCAATTTCATTATACCCACTAAATAGATATCCTATTTCTCTAAATATATAGTAAAAGCTTGCATTAAATTCAAAATCTTTAAACCACAAACTAACAGAGCTAGAATAATTCCCGATGAGTTCTGGAGTATAGAAAGGAAGAAATAATAGGATTGTTGTAGTTAGAATAATGACATAAAACAGGGATAGTTTTACAATATTAAATAGTGAAAATTTTGATGAAATAAATTCTTTCTGGTCTTCGGAGTTCCTTGTTTTTATTCCATTATTGTCAGGAGATATAAACCATTGGAAAAATAGGGGTAAGAATAATAACGGAATTAATTTTATAGAAACCGAGCAAGCTATTAAGATAGCTGCTAAAATCCATTGCTGTTGGTGTAATTTATAAAGTGCCCAAACTAAGAAAAATAACATAACAGGTTCGAAATGCAGATTGCCAGTCATTTCTATAATTACAAAAGGATTTAAAAGATACCAAAAAATATTTTTGACAGGTAAATTTAAACGTTCTAATAACTTTTTTCCAAAATATAGAATTCCTATATCAGCTAGAATAATTAATACCCTAAGCACAATTATAGATCCAAAAATACTCTTACTAGCAAACAAAGCAGCAATAAAAAAGCAAAATTGATTTAATGGCGGATAATTGGTATAATGACTGCCATTCAATTCGCCCATACCATCATATAAAATAGCAGCTTCTGCAATGGGTTGTGAGTTTAGCTGAATAAAGGTTTCTGGCAAGTATAGATAAGGGTTAAAGCCATTTAAAAGCATTCGTCCGTCCCAGATGAATCGATAAAAATCTTGTGACAAATTTGGAGTTGCAAATAAAAAAATGCAGCGAAATAGTATGGCAACTATTATCAAAGTATTGAAGGAGCTATTTTTATTTTGTAGTAATAGGTAAAAACTACTAAATAAGGCAATCCATAAAAAAGTAACAATATAAAATTGAGTTCTCTCTAAAAAATAAGCAAAGAAAAAATAACAAACTAGACTTAAAATAAGTATTAAAAGAGTGCTATGTTTTTTAAAGAAAGACATTATGCTTTTGAAAACACAGACTTAAAAAACACATAGCTAAAGCCTATAAAAAGCATAAAATGGAAAGGGAAGAGCCCGAAATCTCCACCTTGATCACCAACGATAAAAGCGCTATACATGCCAAAAATAAAATAAACTGCTAAAAGTCCTTCTAGAATAACATGTACAGAAGGTTTTGTTTTTATGTATTTATTTTTTTTCCAACCGTCTTTTATTGTTTGTAGATTAAATTTAGGTGTTCTTACAAATTCACTTTTTTTACCAAAATGTCCTTCTAATACTGCAACGGTATTATGTAGAGAAAATCCCATTGCAATTGAGAAAAAAGTAAAAAAGGCACCGATATAAATAATAAAATTTTTAAAACCACCGCCATAGGTGTTTTTGTACATATGCCAATAACATATAAAGAAAATAAGTGAACTTATGACAAAGAAACTCATCACATAGAAGTACACTTTTAAGTGTTCATATTCATTTTTAATATACAACATGGGTATACTTAAAATGGCAACTAAAAAGATACACGTAAACATAGAACTGTTTAAAAGGTGCAGTAAACTATGTATTTTCGTTTTAAAAGAAACGTTTTTACTGGTAATAACACGTTTCATCATTTTTTGAAAATTCTCTGCGCCACCCTTATTCCATCTAAATTGTTGTGATCTAGCAGCGCTAATAATAATAGGTAATTCTGCTGGCGTTTCTACATGTTCCAGATATTTGAATTTCCAGTTTTTTAGCTGCGCTCTGTAACTTAAATCTAAATCTTCAGTTAGCGTATCTCCTTCCCAGTTACCAGCGTCATAAATACATTCTTTACGCCAAAGACCAGCTGTTCCGTTAAAGTTAATAAAGTGTCCTTTACTATTTCTACCAACTTGTTCTAATGTAAAATGAGCATCTAAAGCGAATGCTTGTATTTTTGTAAGTGTAGAATAATCTCTATTGATGTGGCCCCAACGCGTTTGAACAACCCCAATTTCAGTATCTTTAAAATAGGGCACTGTTTGAAGTAACCAATCTTTTTCTGGTAAAAAATCTGCATCGAAAATAGCAATAATATTACCTTTTGCAGTTTTTAATCCTTCTTTTAAAGCACCTGCTTTAAAACCTTGTCTATTATCTCTTCTAATATGCTGTATATCAATTCCTTTTTCTTGGATTATTTTGATATGTTTTGCTGTTGTTTCTATAGATTCATCGGTAGAATCGTCTAAAACTTGAATTTCTAATTTATCTATAGGGTATTCTATTTTTGCAATGTTTATGAGTAAGCGCTCCATTACATAGAGCTCGTTATAAACAGGTAGTTGTATCGTTACAAATGGAATTTCTTCCGGATTTGAGAAATCAAATTTTTCTGAAGCATCTATTATTTTTTTTGCTTTTAAATAATTAAAGAGCAAGTTTAGTTGCGCTAATGCATACATGAAAATAAGCAAAAGAGCCAAAGAATAAACTATGATGATGAGGTATTCTAAAACCATTATTTAAAACTGTATTTAAAGATCCAACCTAAAATTTTCACGCCCGCTAATATACTACCTTTTACGGTTCCTGAAACTTTAGAGACACCTATTCTGTTTCTATATTTCATTGGCACTTCTTTATACGTTAATTGCTGTTTCAATGCTTTTAATTGCATTTCAACAGTCCAACCGTAAGTTGTATCTTCCATTTTAAGTGCTAACAGTTTATTATATTTTATGGCTCTAAATGGGCCAAGATCTGTAAATTTAGCATTAAAGAAAAGCTTCATTAAGAAGGTGGCTAGCCAATTGCCAAAAACCTGCTGCGGAGTCATAGAACCAGATTCTCTAAGTTCTTTGATACGTGCACCAATAACAAAATCTAAATTATCAATTAGTATTGGGTTTACTAAGGTTGTTAATTGTTCTGGATAATCAGAATAATCACCATCTAAAAAAATAACAATTTCTGGCGTTTTTTCTTTTTGTGCAATATAATCCATTCCTTTTAAACAAGCGTAACCATACCCTTTTCTATTTTCAAAAAGTACAGTTGCACCAGCTTTTTTTGCATTTTCCGCTGTTTTATCAGTAGAATTATTGCTAATAACAATAATTTCGTCAACTATTTTAGGAATATCTCCAATAACTTTTTCTATCGAATCTTGTTCGTTATAGGCAGGAATAATAACTTTTATTATTGGAGTCATTTCGTTAAATCATTTAGATTTTTTTATATCAAGAAATCTTATCAATATTTTTTTACTTAAAATTTAAAATTTGTTTTGTGAGCACTTTACTACAAAATAAATTTGTTTTTTTTAATGAAAAAATAATAGCAAAAGTACCAATATTTATTTTCTAAATGGTGTTTGAAATTTTCTTCTTTGGATGATTTTAGATGGGTAATACCATTATTTTTGATTTACGAAATTCATTAAATCGACATCATTTCCTAGTAAAATTTCTGTAGGATTTATTCTACCATCTTCTGGGCCATTTTCTAGCTTTAAAACACCTCTTGGGCAAACGGCAGAACAAACTCCGCAACCAACACAACTAGAACGCACAATGTTTTCACCTTTTTGTGCATAGGCTCTTACATCAATTCCTTGTTCGCAATAGGTAGAACAATTTCCACAAGAAATACATTGGCCACCATTTGTTGTAATTCTAAATTTGGATTTAAACCGTTGAATAAAACCTAAATACGCGGCTAAAGGACAACCAAATCTGCACCAAACTCTATTTCCAAAGATTGGATAAAAACCAGTACCAATAACACCTGCAAAAATAGAGCCTATTAGAAAGCCATAAATATCCTGAATTGTTTGAGTCTTAATACCAATTACTTGATTTGCACCAGAAAAGAAAGTATACAAAGCAAAACCAGTCATTACTAATACAAAAATTAAAACACTGTGGATTATAATACGTTCGAATTTCCAAGAAAGTAAAGTTTTACTTGAAAGTTGTCTGTAAGGGTCTCCTAAAGTTTCTGCCAAACCACCGCAACCACATACCCAAGAACAGTACCATCTTTTCCCAAAAAAATAGACCATTACTGGAACTACTACAACCGTTAATACAACACCCCAAACTAAAATAAATAGACCAAAACCACCACTAGATAGTAATTCATCTAGATTCCATCTGAAGAAAAAATCATAATCTAAAGGAAATGCGTTTTTAAAATCGTACCAAGGCTTTTCGAAACGGACTAATATTTCTGGAATCAGGAATGCAAAGACAATTTGAAAAAACAAGACAGATGTAGTTCTTAAAATTTGGTATTTGTTATGACGATATTTAACATACATTCTAACCGCCATAACGGTCATAACTGTACAATATAAAAAACCATACAAAAACCATTGGCTCGCTGGGTTACCGCTTAGAGATGCACTAATTGGGTCTACTAAAAACACCCAGTTTACAATGAGGTCTGGATAAAAATAAAGTAAGATATAAAAAGTAACTAAAAAGACAAAGGCAAACCAACCAATCCAACCTCTATTGGTGGCTGCATCTAAAAAGATGCCATCATTTTTTATTCCCGGTTTTCCTAAAAGCACAACATCTGGTACAATAAATAATAAGGCTCCAACAATACCAAGACCAAATGTTAAAAACCACATAAGGGTTGTGTTTTCAGCTGCCCAGCCTTTTCCTGCTTTTTTAGCAAGTATAAAACTTAAACTATGCGGTTTGCCTCCTATTTTATATTGGTATTGCTTTCCTTTCTCTTTCCAGTTTTTTTCTTTATTATATTTTTGAATAAGATGGTCATAATAAAGGTTAGAAGATTCGTATGCTTTTGTAACACGTTTTGAGAATTGAAAAATATTTAAATCTTCTGACGTTACAATAGCTTTCTCTAAATTACTTTTGATAACCTCACTCTTATAATTCTTTTCTTTTATAAAAGTATCTAAATCTGACTGATTTAAACTGAAAGAACCCGTAAAAATTGTACCTACAAAAATAGTTAACCCTAATAGAAAAATTATTAAACCTGATTGTTTTATTACTTTCATACTCTATGCTTTGTTAAAAATGCGTTTCCAGCTTTTCTTTTTTGTTTGAATGTTGGTATTGTTTTCTTGATTGAATTTTGCCACAATTTCAGGTTCATGTAATTTGTAAAACTCAGGGTCAAAATTAGCATCTGCTAAATATTCTAACACATGCTCTACAGTTTGATTTTCTGTTAGCCATTTGTTAAAAATATCGTGTCGCATTCTTATTCCGAAGGTATTTATTCCTAAAAACTGATTTGTATTTTTATCAAAGGAAATGGTAATGCATTTTTGTTCTTTTGGATGTTGCCACTGAAAATAAGATTCGTTTTTTTTCTTTCCTCTTTCACTAAAAACCCAACCATATGTTTGGTATTCAATATCTAGAAACTTCGCAGAATTAAACCAATGTCCTGGTTTGTATTCGGTTTTATTGCCGCAAATAGTTTGTGCTAAGGTTTCTCCCATCATACGACCAGTATACCAAACAGCTTCTATATTTCTTCGCTGTCCAATAGCATTATGTTGTTCTGCACAATCTCCAATAGCATAAATATCCTTAATATTTGTTTCTAAAAAACGGTTCACTTTTATGCCACGTCCTAATGCTATTTCAGTATCTTTTATAAAATCTATATTTGGGGTAACACCTGCAGTTAAACCAACAACGTTACAAAATATTTCTTCACCTGTTTCTTCAATAATAACAGATTTTACACGTCCATTTTCATCAGATTTAATTTCTTTTAAATTTGTGTTTAAACGCAAATCTATATGGTGTTCTTTAATGTGGTTATTTATCATTTCAGACTCTTGTGCTGGTAAAACACCATTCCAAAAGCTAGCTTCACGTACTAAAAAAGTAACAGGAATTTTTCTACTTCTTAACATTTCTGCCAATTCAATTCCAATTAACCCTCCACCAACAATTACAGCTCTATTACAGGTTTTATTATCTGGCGCATACTTTTCTAATTTTTCTAAATCTTGTTTATGATACATGCCCATAACACCCTCTAAATCTTGTCCAGGCCAGCCAAATTTATTAGGTTTAGAACCTGTTGCAATAATTAGTTTATCAAAAGAAAGTGTTTCTCCATTTTTAAATTCCAGCTGTTTTTTATGAGGATATATATTGCTGACAAAACCCTGTTTTAATAGGATGTTGTTCTTTTCCCAAAACCAATTTTCATAAGGTTGTGTATGCTCAAATTTCATATGACCCATGTAAACATACATGAGTGCGGTTCTAGAGAAAAAATATTTTGATTCCGCAGAGACAATAGTTATTTTTTTATTGGAATTCTTTCTAATATGCCTTGCAGCAGTTACTCCAGAGATTCCGTTACCAATAATTACAATATGTTCCATGGTTTAGTTTGTTCCTATTATGTCGTTGGTCAAGTTAAGAACTTAATTGGGATTCGCTATTTTATTTAAATTTAGAATCATTATAAATAATTTCTTAAATGGTTCTCTTTTGAATACATCATAAAAAACAGAAAATAGCTTTATTATATTTTGAAGTCTAACGCAGTATATTATTACAAAAAGAACTATTTTTATACCCATTTATGAAAATAATTAAACTCTTTTTTTTACTAATAATTACGCTAACTTTTTCATGTAAAAGTCAGGCGAAAAAAGTCAATGGAGTTAGTTTTGTAGCCGCTAGAGATACTATTAGCAGCCAACATATAAATCCTGTTTTAAGTGTGCAAAGTAATTCTGTAGCGCTAATGCCTTATGGTTTTATAAAAGAATTATCAGCACCCAATATAACGCACAATACAGACAGACAATGGTTTGGAGAGACTAAAAAAGGTTTGTTGCAATACGCAAAAACTTTTCAGAAAGAGAACATACGTATTATGGTGAAACCACATATCTGGGTGTGGAAAGGTGAGTTTACAGGAAATATAAAAATGAGTTCTGAAGAAAACTGGAAAATTCTAGAAAGATCATACAGTCAATATATCTTATCCTACGCAAAAGCTGCGGAAGATTTGAATGCAGCGCTATTTTGTATTGGCACAGAATTAGAGGAATTTATTATAAATAGGCCTAAATATTGGCGAAAATTAATTTCAGAAATTAGAAAAGTATATAAAGGAAAGTTAACCTACGCTGCAAATTGGGATGAGTATCATCTTCACGAATTCTGGAATGATTTAGATTTTATAGGTATCGATGCTTATTTTCCTTTAAGTGAAAAAAAATCACCTACTATAGCAGAGTATGAGTTGGGTTGGAAGTCGCACAAAGCTGCAATTTTAAAATTGCAAAAAGAATTTAACAAACCCATTTTATTTACAGAATTTGGTTACAGGAGTGCAGATTTTAATGGCAAAAAACCATGGGATTCTAAACGATTAAAAGGCGCAGTAAATTTAGAGGCGCAAGCAAATGCTTTGCAAGCAATACACAATCAATTTTGGAAAGAAGAATGGTTTGCGGGCGGTTTTCTTTGGAAATGGTTTCATAAGCATGATGAGGTTGGGGGAGAAAAAAACAATAGATTTACACCACAAAACAAACCTGCAGAAGAATTAATTAGAAAATTATATGGACTTTAAAAAAATAGTATTCCTTCTTATATGTATTTCAATATACTCTTGTTCAGAAGATACAGATATTACTGTAGCAAGAAATTTACAAGAATATATGAATGAAAATTTAAATGTTGAAGAAAATGCAGAGTTTGCTTTTGCAGCAAATGCACCATCAAATACCAGTTTAACATATATTTTCTATTATCCTGAAGCAGGTGCTTCAGATATAAGATACTATGAACTAACAGACGCTTCTTTAGATAAAGACAACTTTATAAATTATAGAAGAGAAAGTTTAGGAGGTGAAATGACTTTTGGTAATAAGTTAGGGCGTTTCTCTAGATCTGGGAGCTCAGAAAACTGGTGTTTAGTAACCTATAAAATTAATGGAGTATTGCGAATTTCTGACCCTATTAAATTAAATAATACTTCTAAATCCACGGTATATTCTAATGATGTTCTTATAAACTATAAAACAACTCTAGAACCTAATTTTACCTGGGAAGATAGTACAACAAACGAAAGTGTTAATTATTTTCAAATACTTACAGACGAAGCACAAGATTTTATTTCAGGCACATATACAGAAGATACCTTCTTTCAATATTATGATGACACAAATGTGACCTCAAATATAAACGATACAACCCCGTCAGAATTGGTAGCAGATGAAGTTTATAATTTTACAGTGATGGGTGTTGATGAAGATAATTGGGTAAATATAATTATAGAAGAGCAGTTTATTCCAAGAAACCTAGAAGAATATGTAGCTTTAAATTCTGAAAAGGAAATAGATACTTTATTCGCTTTTGCAGGAAATGCAAATGGTAATAAACAAGAAACATATATTTATTTTTATCCTATTGAAGGTGCGTATGAATACCGATATTATGAAACTGAAAACGCAATGGCAGATCCAACAGAATTCGCAAATTATAAAAGAAGAAATCTTTCACATATTGCACAGTTTGGAGGTAAATTAAGACGTTTTTCAAATACTTCTTCAGATGAATTGTGGTGTTTGGTAACCTACCTTGCAGATGGTAAATTACACATATCACCAGCAATAAAAACAAAAAATTTAACAAGAACTACAGTTTGGTCTACGGATATTGATCCTACATATCCAGAAGTTTTAAAACCAGTTTTTACTTGGTCAGATAACAGTTTTAATGAAAGTGAACAATATTTTCAAGTTTTTACACAAAATGATGATGTTTTCCTTTCTGGAACTTTTACTATGGAAAATACATTTCAGTATTATGATGAATCTAATGTAGTTCGTAAAATCCATACAGAGACGCCACCTAGTTTGGTTTTAGATGATACGTATAAATTTTATGTATACGGATTGAGTGCGGATAATTGGATTAATTTAATTATTCAGAAATCATTTACAGCAGAGTAAATATAACAGTATTTGTAGTAAAATTAGCTTCTTAATATTTGAGAAAAATTATGACGAAAAGAACATTTGTAATTGGGGATATTCACGGAGGTTTAAAAGCATTAGTTCAAGTTTTAAATAAATTAGAAGTAAAAGAAGAAGATACGCTAATTTTTGTGGGAGATTATGTAGACGGTTGGAGTGAAGCTGCACAAGTAATTCAGTTTTTAATTGAGTTGTCAGAGAAAGTAAATTGTATTTTTATCAAAGGGAATCACGATGTTTGGTGCGAGAATTGGTTAAAAACAGCTATTGTAAAGCCTTTGTGGTATATGCACGGGGGCAAAGAAACGATAGATAGTTATGATGTTTTTTCAGAGGAAGATAAAAAAGAGCATTTACGTTTTTTTGAAAATATGCCATTGTACCATTTAGATGAGGAGAATAGATTGTTTTTACATGCTGGTTTTACTTCGGTTCATGGAGTTGAAAAAGAAATTTTTACAGAAAATTTTTACTTTGACAGAACTTTGTGGGAATTGGCATTAGCAATGAATGAAAATATGGACAAAGATGCCATTCATTTTCCAAAAAGATTACAACATTATAGTGAAATTTATATAGGGCATACACCAACAACTAATTTTGGAGAGACGAAGCCTATGAATGCATTTAATGTTTGGAACATAGATACAGGAGCGGCATTCAAAGGGAAAATTACAGGTATTAATATTGATACAAAAAGATATTTTCAAAGTGATAATTTACCAGATTTATACCCAAATGAAAAGGGTAGAAATAAGTAATTTGTTTTTCTTGCAGTAGAAATTGGTGTTTAAATTACCTTAATAAGTTCTTTGAACAAGGCAATCATCTTAGGTTCTGCTTTTCCGGCAATGGCAATAATTTCTGATATATTTACAGGCTGTAAGTTTTTAGGATCGCATTCATCTGTTAAAACAGAAATAGCAGCACATGGTAGGTTTAGTTGTTTTGCAACAATTACCTCTGGCACAGTACTCATGCCAACAGCATCTGTTTCTAAAATTTGTAACATTCTATATTCTGCTCTTGTCTCTAATTGCGGACCTAAAACACTTGTATAGGTTCCTTGATGCAACAAAATATTCTCAGCCTTCGCAATGGCAATAATCTTTGTATTTAATGCTGCTGAATAGGGTGCTAGCATATCTGCAAAAATATTTCCAAAATTATTTGCTCCTTGAAACGCTAAAGGAGAACTTCCTTGTAAATTAATATGATCTTCAATTAGCATTAAATCTCCTTTTTTATAATTGAGGTTTATGGCGCCTGCAGCATTCGAAATTAGTAAGTTTTTAATACCTAAACCCTGCATTGCTCTAATCCCATAGGTAACTTCCCAAGGATTGTAGCCTTCATATAAGTGAAAACGACCCGCCATTACAAGTACCTTTTTGCCGGATAAAGAACCATAAATTAATTTTCCAGAATGAAACTCTACAGTTGCTACTGGAAAATTTGGAATGTCTGAATATGCAATTTCTTTTTCTATTGAAATTTCAGCAATAAGTTTTCCCAATCCAGTTCCCAGAACAATGCCTATTTCAGGACTTGTAATTCCGTTTGACTTTAAAAAATCAATAGTTTCTTTTAATTGTTGTTTCTTCATTGCTACTAAATTTATCTACCTACATTAAAAGGAATAGCCGTTATTTTAAAAATGTTTGAAAAGCAGGATGGTGTTCAATATCCTCAAAAATGTCTATGTCATTCAATTCCCCCAGCAAAAATACCTTTTTATCTTTTAAGTCTTCTAAAGTATCTTTTCTAACGGTTTCTGTACCCCAGTCTTTATTTTTAAATATCTTTTCTTCAAGTGAATTCATTCCTAATAAGTAATAACCACCATCTTCTGCTGGCCCAATTACAACCTCATTTTTTTCTAATGCTGTAAAAGCATTTTCGATAGTTTCAGCGGTTAAATCATATAGATCACTTCCTATAATCATTACTTTTTCATAACCCGCTTTAAATCCGTTTTTAAAGGCATGCAGCATTCGAATACCTAAATCTTCGCCAATTTGTTGGTGTTTTTGAAAAATACTTGCATCCCAAATATCATTTTCTCTAATTTTAACCGAATAGTAAACGGCTCTGTCTGCAGCTACTTTAACCGCAATATCTCGCGTTCTCTCTAATAAAAAGATGTAAATCTTCAAAGCAGTTGCATTACCAACAGTTTTTGCCAAACGTGTTTTTACTTTTCCTAATTCTGGATTTCTAGTAAATACTAATAATAGATTTTTAGGCATATACTTTCTCTATTTTTATTAACAGCAGCCACCGCCGTCATAATGAAAAGTAGACTCAGAAAAGAAGATGTCGTCTCTTCCTAAGGCTTGCAAAGCAGCTGTTGTTTTATCACAAATAGCTAAAGGTTGGTTTTTCAACAATGTGTGTCCTAATCCGTCATCAAAATAATCCTCGTCACCATAATAAATGGCAGCTCTTCCTGTAAAGATACATGGGCCGTCTGCAGGCATTGGATCTTTAATTGCAGCAACTTCTATAGATTCTATGTAGATTAATTCATCTGTTGGGTAATTTTTAGGGTCTAATATTCTGTAAGGTTTTCTAGCTCTAATTTCAATGGTTCCAAAACCGGCATCTGTTAAAGCTTTCACATAATCGGCAATAGACAAACTTCCACTCAAACACAAAGCGCGCAAACGTTCGTCATTTCTTAACGCATCGTTCATTGGTTGTTCACAAGTAGGATCACTCATTACTAATTTTCCGTGAGGTTTTAGCACGCGATACATTTCTTCAATTGCTTTTTTCAAATCATCAGATTTAAAGATATTGAATAAGCAATTCTGTGCAGCAACATCTATAGAGTTGTCTTCCACAGGTAGATCCATTGCGTCTCCTTTGCGCAAATCAACAAAATCACTCTGAAACCAATCGTTTTGTTCTTCGGCAATTTTAAAGTTCTTGCGAGAAGCTTCTAACATTTCGTCTACAACATCCAAACCAATAACACCTCCTTTGTTTCTGTTGAAATAAGCAAATTGCAACAATTCCATTCCACCACCAACACCAACATATAGCATTTTAGGGTTGTTGGTTAAATCTCTTGCATGCACGGTAGAGCCACAACCGTAATTCATTTCTTGCATGATTCTTGGAATTTTTAATCCTGGTAACTCCCAAATAGGATTGGTAGTGCAACACAAACCAACATCTGGCGTTAATGCAGCTTCTTTATATACATTGTGTGTAGTTTCTAAATAACTCATATTTTTATTTTTATTTTTTGACAATGGGTTTTAAGCCCATATTTATTATGCTACAACTCCTTGGCAACTGCTTCCAGCGCCAGCGGTGCAACCATAACAATGTTGATTGATGATAATATCTCTGTCTTGTAATAATTCTTCATCATAGTCAGAAATATGTTTTACTTTACTAGCTACTTTTAGATTTAACATTTGATTAAAATCACAATCATACAGCCAACCTTCCCAACTTATAGAAATGGTATTTGTACACATTACGTTTTCTACAGCGGCAGGGTTATAGGCATCTAAGAGTGAATGCATATAATCTTCGTAATTATCGGATGCAATTAAAAAGTCTAAAAAACGACTAATTGGTAAATTTGTAATTGCAAAAAGGCTATGAAAATTAATATCAAAGTCGTTTTTTAATGCTTTTTTGAAATCATTTTCCAGCGCTTGCTGATCTCCCGGTAAAAAGGCACCAGACGGATTGTAGACCAAATCTAATTTTAAATTCGAACCTTCTAAGCCATAACCAACAGCGTTTAATTCTTGTAAAGCTTTAATAGATTTATCAAAAACACCATCTCCGCGTTGCTTATCAGTTTTTCCACGTGTCCAATGAGGCATAGAGGAAACTACGTGAACTCCATGTTTTTTGAAGAATTCTGGTAAATCGTGGTATTTTTTATTTGCGCGAATAATGGTTAGGTTAGAGCGTACAATAAAATCCTTAATTCCTGCTTTGGCTGCTTCTTCTACAAACCATCTAAAGTTAGGATTCATTTCGGGAGCTCCTCCAGTTAAATCTAAGGTATGTGCTTCTGTTTTTTTTATAACTTCTAAACACTGCTCCATGGTTTTTTTAGTCATTATTTCTTTGCGATCAGGACCTGCATCTACGTGGCAATGTGAACAAACTTGATTGCACATATAGCCTAAGTTTATTTGTAAAATTTCTAATTTCTTTGGACGTAAAGGGAATTGGTTGGTTTCCTTAATTTTTTTAGCAAACGTTGGTAATTCGCCAGTAGCAAAAATGCCACTAGAAAGAATTTCCATTTGACGTGCTGTATTTGCAATGTCGTTATTTCTTGCTTTTAATGATTTTTTCATGCTGAACTTATTTCAGTATTTTTTTAGTTTACAGTAGCAGTAGCAGTAGCAGTAGCAGTAGCAGTTTTTAGTTTGAGTAATTTTTTCTGGTAACTGTTACTGAGTAGTATCTACATTTCAAGTTTATCTACTTTATTCATCATTTGAACTCCATGAACTAAGGTTGCACCACTTTTAATAGCTGCACCTACATGTATTGCTTCCATCATTTGTTCTTTGGTGATGCCGCGTTGCAGACTGTCCTTGGTATAGGCATCTATGCAATATGGGCATTGTTCTGTATGTGCAACAGCTAAAGCAATTAAAGATTTTTCACGCGCAGTTAAAGCTCCTTCTTCAAAAACTTTACCGTAATAATCGAAGAATTTGGTACCTAATTCTTCACTCCACTCTGTTATTTTTCCGAATTTTCTTAAATCTCCAGAATCGTAATATGGTTTAGACATTTT
>JBLHGY010000028.1:0-16137 GCA_047616665.1 Polaribacter sp. | reverse complement strand
ACCAGACTTCTGAAAAAATTACTGGATTTAAAAAAAAGGAAGTATTCGGGAAAGAACTAGTGAAAACCTATATTACAAAAGATTATCAAAAATCGGTAAAAAAAGTATTGGATGATGCTTTACTGGGTAAAGAAACTGCCAACTATGAATTTCCGCTATTTTCCAAAGACGGAGAACGTGTAATGGTGTTATTAAATTCAAGCACACGGCGCGATGCTAATGGTAAAATTACAGGAGTTTTAGGAGTAGGACAAGATATTTCGGAAATGGATAAACTGAGAACAGTATCAGAATCTATTGCGAAAGAATTAAGACAGTTTATTGAAACTGCCAATGCTCCTATTTTTGGTATCGATAGTAAAGGACTTGTGAATGAATGGAACCAAACCTCTGAAAAAATTACTGGATTTAAAAAAGAAGATGTATTCGGAAAAAACCTAGTACAAACATACATCACGGAAGATTACCGAAAATCTGTAAAAAAAGTATTAGATGATGCTTTGCGTGGAAAGGAAACTGCCAACTATGAGTTTCCACTTTTTACTAAAAATGGAGAACGTGTTATGGTATTACTAAACTCAAGTTCACGCAGAGATGCTAATGGTAAAATTACAGGTGTCTTAGGAGTAGGACAAGATATTTCGGAAATGGATAAACTGAGAACAGTATCAGAATCTATTGCGAAAGAATTAAGACAGTTTATTGAAACTGCCAATGCTCCTATTTTTGGTATCGATAGTAAAGGACTTGTGAATGAATGGAACCAA
This sequence comes from Polaribacter sp., assembly GCA_047616665.1. Taxonomy (GTDB): domain Bacteria; phylum Bacteroidota; class Bacteroidia; order Flavobacteriales; family Flavobacteriaceae; genus Polaribacter. The sequence continues at coordinate 15,370 of JBLHGY010000028.1, read as the reverse complement.
ACCTCTGAAAAAATTACTGGATTTAAAAAAGAAGATGTATTCGGAAAAAACCTAGTACAAACATACATCACGGAAGATTACCGAAAATCTGTAAAAAAAGTATTAGATGATGCTTTGCGTGGAAAGGAAACTGCCAACTATGAGTTTCCACTTTTTACTAAAAATGGAGAACGTGTTATGGTATTACTAAACTCAAGTTCACGCAGAGATGCTAATGGTAAAATTACAGGTGTCTTAGGAGTAGGACAAGATATTTCGGAAATGGATAAACTGAGAACAGTATCAGAATCTATTGCGAAAGAATTAAGACAGTTTATTGAAACTGCCAATGCTCCTATTTTTGGTATCGATAGTAAAGGACTTGTGAATGAATGGAACCAAACCTCTGAAAAAATTACTGGGTTTAAAAAAGAAGATGTATTCGGAAAAAACCTTGTACAAACATACATTACTGAAGATTACCGAAAATCTGTAAAAAAAGTATTGGATGATACTTTGCGTGGAAAAGAAACTGCCAACTATGAATTTCCACTTTTTACTAAAAATGGAGAACGTGTTATGGTATTACTAAACTCAAGTTCACGTAGAGACGCTAATGGTAAAATTACAGGTGTCTTAGGAGTAGGACAAGATATTACAGAGCTAGTTGGATATCGTAATGAACTAGAAATAAAGGTAGAAGAAAGAACTGTAAAATTAAATCAAGCGCTAGAAAAGCAAAAAGAATTAAACGAACTAAAATCAAAATTTGTTTCAACCGCATCCCACGAGTTTAGAACTCCGTTATCTGCAATTAATTTTGCAGCAGGTTCTATTAAAAAATATTGGGGTAAAATGGAACCCGTTATGATAGAAAAAAAACTACATAAAATCGAGGATCAAGTTATGCACATGACAAAATTACTAGATGATGTTTTGGTTATTGGCCAGTCTGGTGCTGGGAAAATAAGAAATAACCCTTTAAATATGCATCTTGGTAATTTTATTAATGAAATCATTGAGGAAGTTTATACTTCGCATGAAAAATCAAATAAAATAGTAGTAATTGATACTGAAAACATAAAGAATGAAACTATTTTCATTGATGAAAAATTAGGCCGAAATATTTTTATTAATCTAATTAGTAATGCTGTTAAATATTCAAAAAATAAAGAAAATGTTACTATTGAGTTCTCGTCTGAAAAAGACTTCACAATCGTTACAGTTACAGATTTTGGTATTGGCATTTCAAAATCAGAGCTTAAAACTATATTTACTCCTTTTTCACGTGGAGAAAATGTTGATTTAATTCAAGGAACAGGATTGGGTTTATCAATTGCAAAAGAAGCAATAGATACTATTGGTGGAGAAATAGTTGTAAATAGCACACTTGGATACGGTGCGACTTTTAAAGTGAAAATTCCGAAAAACAAAAAAAATGTTTAAAATATTAATTGTAGAAGACACCTTAACAATAAGAGAAGAAATTCACGACATCCTAGTGATGGAAGGTTATACTGTTTTTGAGGCAGAAAATGGAAGTATTGGTTTTGAAATAGCCTTAAAGAAGCATCCAGATCTAATTATTTCAGACATACTTATGCCTAAACTGAATGGTTTTGAAATGTATAAAAAACTACAAAACAACAAAACAACAAAGTTAATTCCATTAATTTTTCTTTCAGCAAAAGCAGAAAAATCGGACATAAGAGCCGGAATGAATCTAGGAGCTGAAGATTATTTAACCAAACCGATAGACGTAGAAGATTTATTAAATACTGTTAAGATTAAAATTGATAAAAAATTATTATTAGCTCAAGAAACAATTGATAAAACAACAACAATCTCTGCAATTCTTCAGCAACAGAAAAAAGAGTTAGATAACTATGCGCAATTAATTTCACATGAGTTAAAGACTCCACTAAGAAATATTTCAGATATATTAACATGGATCCGAGAAGAACTTGCGCATCCTATAAGCTCTGAAAATTCTATCAATAGTATTGAACTTCTAGAAAAAAAAGTAGAAAGAATGGAGATATTGTTAATAAAACTAGAACAATATAAAAATATAAGATCTAGTTCTTTTAAAAAAAATAAGATTAACCTTAACACTATTGCCAAAAAAGTAATAGCTAAACTCCAAGTACCCTCTCATATAAAAATTGAAATAAAAAATAAACTTCCTACTCTTTTTGCTGATGAAATTATGTTGGAAAAAGTATTTGAAATTCTAATTCAAAATGCTTTAGACCATATTGACAAAGAAAAGGGGCTTATTTTATTGGCGTGTGAAACAACAGAAGAGGATTATCTATTTTCAATTAAAGATAATGGTATTGGAATAAAAACAAAATATCATGAAAAAATATTTGAAATGTTCCAGACTATAGATTCGAATAATTCTACGGGAATTGGATTGAGTATTGTTAAGAAAATTATTTCATACTATAATGGAGAAGTAAAGGTAGAAAGCAAAACGAATAAAGAAACTATATTTTACTTTAGCCTGCCAAAAAAAGGAACAATGAATGCTCTTTTAACCTCTGATTACTTGAAAAATAAGGATCACGATACTCTGTCTAATTAAGAATCAAATTAAAAGAATAAGTTTTACAGGTCTACTCTAAAATCTTAATAAAGTCTTCGAAAGCAACATAATAAGGTTGGTCTTTAAAAACCGGATTCTCTACACTCTCTGCATTGGCAATTCCTACACCAGCAAACCAAACTTTAGCATTTTGTTTTTTAGCATGGTTTTTAAAAGTTTCCATCCAAAGTACATCGTACTCATTAGGATTCTGCATATTACTAGATACTTTTACCAAAACAAAAATAGTCTGTTCTCCCTTTCTGAATAAAACAAATTGAGGATGCCTTTTTAACGTACTATTAATTGCCTGGAACTCATAGCCCATTTTTTCTAGCTTTTGGCCTACAATATTCATTGCTAAGTTGTGCAATTCTTGCGCCGTTAAAATCTGCATTATTTCTTCTTTTTCTTATTGTGTTTATTGTAATTCTTGTCTCCTTTGGTTTTTGGCTTCTTATACTTTATTGCAATCTCTCTTCTGTAAGAACCACCTCTATTTACTTGACTGTTCTTTTCACTTTTCTCATGAAATGCCGGTCCAGGAACATATTCTAATGAGGTTCTATTTTTAGAAATACCTTGATCTTCTCTAGGACGCTCATCTTCTGTTAACATGGTAGAAATTTCCACATCTTCAGGGATTTCTAAAACTGGAATTTGATAATTCATCAACCCTTCAATACCCTCTTTTGCTTCTCTCTCTTTTTCTGTAGAAAATAAAATTGTTTTTCCTGCTTTCTCTGCACGACCAGTTCTACCAATTCTGTGCATATAATTTTCAGGAAACTCTGGCGTATCAAAATTAATTACATGCGATACTTTATCGAAATCTAAACCACGCGCCATTACATCTGTAGCAAGTAAAATTCTATTTTTACCTTCATCAAATTGTTTGATAGAGCGTATTCTGTAATTCTGAGTTTTATTAGAATGTATTACACAAATTTCGTCATTAAATCCTTCTTCTAGATGTCTAAACAATAAATCTGCAGTTCTTTTAAAACCAACAAAAATTAAAACTTTATGAAAAGTTTCTCTATCGTTTAAAAGTTTGTGTAACAGGTTAACTTTCGTGAAAAAGTTAGGAATATTATAAGAAACCTGTTCTATATTATCTAATGGAGTTCCACTAACCGCTACAGATATTTTTTCAGGATTTTTAAAAAAGTCGTATATTAAAGCATCTACATCTTCTGTCATGGTTGCAGAAAACAAAACGTTTTGCCTTCTTTCTGGAATCACATCAAAAATATTCATCAACTGAAAACGGAATCCTAAATCTAACATTACATCTACTTCATCAATTACTAATTTCTGAATAGACTTTAATTTTAAAGAATTACTCAACGCTAAATCGTATAAACGACCAGGTGTTGCTACAATAATATCTTGCCCTTGATGAATAGCTTGTCTTTGTGTATTAATATTTGCACCACCGTACACACCTAAAACACGTGTATTAATATATTTAGACAATTGCTCTATTTGGGCAACTACTTGTATTACAAGTTCTCTAGTTGGCACTAAAACCAAAATTCTTGGATGAAGCTGCTTTGAATATGCCAAATCTCTAAGAATAGGTAACATATAGGCAAACGTTTTTCCTGTTCCTGTTTGCGCTATTCCCACAACATCTTTACCAGATCTTACTACAGAAAATGCTTGTTCTTGAATAGGTGTTGGTGTATCAAAACCTAAATCGTCAATTGCATATTGTAGTTGATTCGATAAATCTAAATCTTCAAAAGTCATCTTATAAAATTTTACGCAAAGGTACGCTTTATAAAATGTTTAACAACAAGACTTCAACCTAGGATTAATTCGTAATTTGGCTAAAAATTATCAGAAATAATAATGATTACAGATACGCACACCCATTTATATTCTAGTCAGTTTAAAGAAGATCAAAAAGAAATGATAAAACGCGCTAAAGACGCTGGAGTTTCACGTTTTTTTATACCCGCAATAGATTCTTCATATACAGAAAATATGCTAAAATTAGAAGAAGATTTCCCCCTAGATGTGTATTTAATGATGGGCTTACACCCTACTTCTGTAAAAGAAAATTATTTAGATGAATTAGCGCACGTAAAAGAATGGATTGATAAACGTAATTTTTATGCTATTGGCGAAATTGGAATCGATTTATATTGGGATAAAACTTTCCTAAAACAACAGCAAGAAGCTTTTCGAATACAAATTAAATGGGCAAAAGAGAAAAAAACACCTATTGTAATTCATTGTAGAGATGCTTTTGATGAAATTTTTGAGATTTTAGAAACGGAAAAAAGTGAGGATTTAAGAGGAATATTTCACTGTTTTACAGGAACTAAAGAACAAGCATTGCAAGCAATTTCTTACAACATGAAATTAGGTATTGGCGGAGTTGTTACTTTTAAAAATGGTAAAATTGATACGTTTCTAAATGAAATAGACATTGCACATCTTGTTTTAGAGACAGATGCACCCTATCTAGCGCCAGCACCATATCGAGGGAAAAGAAATGAAAGTGCCTACATTACTAATGTGGTAGATAAGCTAGTTGATATTTACGGGTTATCGTTCAAAGAAATTTCAGAAATTACAACACAAAATTCTAAAGATGTTTTTAATATATAAAGAAAAACATAATAATTATATTACTTTTATTCGTACGCATAAATTCTAAAGCTCAAGATTATAGAAAGTATTGGGCAGATGCCAACAGAATACAACCTAAATATTGGAATTGAAGCTAGATTTTTACAAAAAAAAAAAATTGATTTTACAAACCACATATCTCAGAACACCTCTAGGAACAGCAAAAATCACAGGAGACAAAAATGGAATTCAATCTATTTGTCTTTTAGATGAAGGCCTAGTTTCAGAAGATTTAATGCAACTTTCAACTCCTTTCTGTTTGCAAGAATGTGTTGTACAATTAGAAGAATATTTTAAAGGCAACCGAGATTCTTTTAATTTAACCGTAAACCCAAAAGGAACTGTTTTCCAAATAAAGGTATGGAAAGCATTGTTAAAAATTAAATACGGAAAAACAAAAAGCTATTTAGAACAAAGTAAAACTTTGGGAGATGTAAAAGCCATAAGGGCGGTGGCAACTGCAAATGGTAAAAACCCCTTATGGATTGTTATTCCATGCCATAGAGTTATTGGATCTGATGGATCTTTAACAGGGTATGCTGGTGGTCTTTGGCGAAAGGCATGGCTACTAAATCATGAAAACCCTGTGAAACAGCAATCTTTATTTTAAAAGTATATAGATATTAAAAAAACTATTTTTACGTTTGCTAGGTATAGATCATCAATGTTTAAAAAAAACCTTCTTTTTTTGCTGCTGTTTATTGGATTCTCAATCCAATCTCAAACAATTACTACAGATTTTAGATCACAGAAATTCTTTCCTAAAAAAGATACTATAAAATTTGACAGCGTTGCTATCAATCCGCTAAATTCTAGGGTTTTAAACAAGGTGTTAAAACCTATTGACCCCTCTAAATACAAAATAGACTTTAACAACGCTACACTTATAATAGATGCTATAGCGTATCCAGAAATTACCTTAGAATACTTCAGATTTCCAAATTTCATTACCAAAACATACACCCCGTATGACCAAAATTTAATGCTACCAAATGGCACAAATACCGGTAAATTATATAGTTTAACTACCAACAAAAAAATATCTGAAGTACAATTATTTGAAGGTTTAAAGACAAAAGGTTTTATTTCTAGAGGACTTACGTCTGGTAACAATCAGAATGCCGTTACAAACGCTGCATTAGACTTAGAAATATCTGGTAAATTATCTGACAAAGTAACCTTAAAGGCTAATATTTGGGATACTAATATACCGATTCAAGAAAATGGATACTCACAAAATATTACAGATTTTGATCGTATTTTTATTGAAATATTTTCAGATGAATGGCGTGTAAAAGCGGGAGACATCTCTTTAAAAAATCAGGATAGTTACTTTACTCCTTTTACAAAACAAGCTTCTGGTTTAGAAGTAGAAGCAAAAATAAACGATCATTTAAAAGTGAGTGCTTCTGGAGCAATTGTGCGCGGTAAATTTAGTACGTTTACTATTGTTGGTAATGAGGGTAATCAGGGTCCGTATAAAATTGTAGGTGCAAATAATGAGCCTAATATTGTAATTATTGGCGGCAGTGAAAAAGTATACGTTAACGGAATTCAGCTAAAAAAAGGAAAAAACAAAGACTTTACCATAGATTATAATTTAGGCGAAATAATATTTAATACTACCTACCCAATTACCAATGATATGAGAATCTGGATTGATTTTCAGTATTCAGATAGAAATTACACCCGTTTTATTACCTACGAATCTGCTACATATAAGACTGAAAAACTAAATATTAGTGGTTTTTTCTACAATGAAAATGATGCTAAAAATCAGCCTTTACAGCAAGTTCTTTCCGATAACCAAAAAGAGATTTTAGAAGATGCTGGTAATAATACTGATTTAATGTTTGCCGAAAGCGCAGCAGTAACTGCTTTTGATGAAAATAAAATCTTGTATAGAAAAATTGCAAATGGAGCAGTAGAAAACTTTGAATATTCAAAAGATCCTACTGAAGAATTATACCTTGTAACTTTTACAAATGTTGGCACAAATAACGGAGATTATGTGTTAGATAGTAGCACTGCAATTGGAAATATTTACAATTTTGTTGGTATTAATCAAGGAAATTATACTCCAATTACTCGGTTAATTGCCCCTACAAAATCTCAATTTTTTGTTTTAAAATCTGAATATAACCCAAGTGAAAAAACAACGCTCTCTTCTGAAGTTGCTATTAGCAATAATGATGCTAATTTATTCTCTTCAATAGGTGATACTGAAAATACGGCACTGGCCGCAAAAATTGGATGGCAACAAACTTTAATTGATAGAAAATGGCAATTAACAAGTAATATTCGTCATGAATATGCGCATAAAAACTTTAAAACATTACAACGGTGGGAACCTGTAGAGTTTAATAGAGATTGGAATTTACTAACCAACAATGCCACAAAAAACTATTTTCAATCAGAATTTAATCTTCAAAATAAAAAAAACGATTTTATTTTATACCGATACAACCACCTAAATTATGCAACTACTTTTAACGGAAACAAGCATGAACTTCAATCTAAAATAAGGCATAAAAACACTACTTTTTTTATAGATGGAAGTTTCTTAACAAATACCTCAACGGTAGAAGACAACTCCTTTTTAAGAGCAAAAGCTACCATAGAACATCATTTTAAAAAAAGTTGGGTAGGTGCATTTACCAATTTAGAGACCAACAGTAGAAAAAATACAAGTTCTAGAGACTTTATAAATACGAGTCATAGATTTAAAGAATTTGAGGCCTATTTTGGTATTGGAGATACCGCAAAGGTCTTTGCTAAAATTGGTTTTAATTACAGAAATAATGATAGTATAAAACTGAATGAATTTAAAGAAATTAACAACCGAAAATCATTTTATATAAACAGTAATTTAATTCAGAGTAAAAATACCAATTTAAGTGTTTATGCAAATTACAGACTTACAGAAAATAATTTTTCTGAAGATAAGAAGTCTTTAAATTCTAGGTTCATTTTCAACCAAAAGTTATTTCATAATTTTTTGAATATAAATACATTATATGAAACTTCTTCTGGTAACGTTGCAAGACAAGAATATATTTATTTAAAAACAGCTCCTGGCTTAGGGTATTATACCTGGATAGATTATAATGGTGATGGTGTTCAGGATTTTGATGAGTTTGAAGTTGCAGAATTTCAAGATCAGGCAAATTATTTACGCGTTCCAAAACCCAACTTGCGCTTTCTAGCAACGACAAGAGTTAAGCTTAGGCAAGCTATAAATTTTAATTTTAAGCAATGGAAGAACAAAAATGGATTTAAAAAAACACTTGCTCACTTTAACAATGAAAGTTTATTAAGTTTAGAGAACGAACAATCTAGAATAGGAAACTCTTTTAATTTTAATCCTTTTAACTTTGACGAAAACAAGCTGATTGGATTAAATCTTAACGTAAGAAATAGTCTTTATTTTAACAGAAATATTCAAAAGTACAGTACCTCTTATACCTTCGGAAAACAAAGAAATAAGCAACAATATTTTATTGGAACGCAAGAAAGTAATACTAAAACACATCAAGTAGATTTTACACATAAATTTGCAACTTTTTGGTTGTTTGATCTCATGGGAAAAGTATCTAAAAATGATTTACAGACAGAAAACTTTAACAATAGAAATTACAGTATTGAAGGAAAAGAAATTCAGCCAAAAATCACTTTTTTACAAACACAAAATAAAAGATTTACTGCTTTTTATCATTACAAAAAAAAAGCAAATAGTTTAGAGAATTTTGAAGCACTAAAACAACAGAAATTTGGAATAGAATATTATTACACAAGCGAAAAGCAAGATCAAATTACAGCCAATATAAATATATTTTTAAATGATTTTATAGGAGATACAAATACGCCAGTTGCATACCAAATGTTAGAAGGCTTGCAGGCTGGTACAAATTATACTTGGAATCTTTTATTCAATAGAAAATTAAACTCTTTTTTAAATTTAAATTTGAATTATTTAGGAAGAAAAAGTGAAAATTCGAAAATAATACATACTGGTAATATTCAATTACGGGCTGTATTTTAACACTTAATGGTATACTTTTTGGTATATTTGATTTCAAAAAAAAATTATGAAAAAAATTGCATTATTGCTATTATTAACTCTTCTTAGTTTACAGTTTACCGCACAAGAAAAAGAAGGCACTAAGCAAAGTAAGTACTCACAAGATTTAGAAAAAAAATATGAACTAAAATTAAATGCATTTAATTTAATTGCATTTGCTGCCATAGATATTTCTTTCGAAAGATTGATAGACGAAAATTCTTCTTATGGTGTTGCAGTATTCTATAACTTTTCTGATTATACAGACAGTGATATTGCTTTTCCTAAAAAATTCTCTATTACGCCTTACTATAGATGGTTTTTTTCTGAAAACAAATATGCTCGAGGTTTTTTTATAGAAGGTTTTGGAATGCTAAACACATACCAAGATGATTATAGTTATAACTACAACGGTAATTACGGCAAAATTGAAACTCAAACAAGTTTTGCGCTAGGTATTTCCGTTGGAGGTAAATTTGTTATAACAGAAGGTTTTACCGCAGAAGTGCTTGCAGGTGTAGGAAGGAATTTAATTAAAGGAGAAAGTAAGGAAGGCTATCAAGATTTTCAAAATGAAGTTATTGGAAGGTTTGGTATTTCTTTAGGATATAGGTTTTAATAAATTTGAAAAAAATGAAAAGATGAAAAAGGCACTATTTATATTTGGGGTTTTAATAAGTTCTTTAGGGTTTTCTCAACAAGAACTAAAACTAGACATTGCCGATGCAATCGTTATAAGAAGTTTAGAGTTTTCTTATGAAAAATACATTACCATTGAAAATTCTTTCGGAGTTTCGGCCTTGTTCAATTTAGCAGACCAAGAAACAACTTTTAGATACAACGAAAATATGATGATTACACCGTATTTTCGACACTACTTTAGCACAAATACACAGTGGAACTTCTTCGGAGAAGGCTTTGTAGGTATAAATTCTGGGAAGAAAAATATAAATGACACCACACCGCTAAAAAAATACACAGATGCTGCTTTAGGTGTTGCCGTAGGAACAAAATATATTTCTAAAAGTGGCTTAATCATTGACGCTTATGCGGGTTTAGGTAGAAATCTTTTTGGAACTGACTCTCCTACAATAGTTCCAAGAGCTGGCCTAAATATTGGTTGGAGGTTTTAAACTTCCACTGTTTATAAAACTAAAAAAAGCCAGCATATGCTGGCTTTTTTTTATAGAATCTAGTACTTATGATACTGCTAATTCTTTTCTAATAGGAAGATTTTGTATTAAATCTATATATAAGTTTATCTGTGTTTTTAAATCTTTACGTTCATAAATAGCATCTAAAAAACCGTGCTCTAAAACAAATTCAGATTTCTGAAAGCCTTCTGGTAAATCTTTACCTGTAGTATCTCTTACAACTCTTGGGCCAGCAAATGCAATTAATGCATTTGGTTCTGCAATATTAATATCTCCTAACATTGCATAAGAAGCTGTTGTACCGCCCGTTGTTGGATCTGTACACAAAGATATGTAAGGAATTTTAGCACCCGCTAATTGCGCTAATTTAGAAGATGTCTTCACCAATTGCATTAAAGAAAGTGAAGCTTCCATCATTCTTGCACCACCAGATTTAGAAACCATTAAAAACGGCATCTTATTCTTTATTGAATAGTCAATTGCCCTTGCAATCTTTTCTCCAACCACAGAGCCCATAGAACCCCCAATAAAAGCAAAATCCATTGCAGCAATCACAATATCTTTTCCTAGAGATTTACCTACCGCAGTTCTAACGGCATCATTTAATTTTGTTTTTTCCTGTGCCGCTTTTAACCTGTCTGGATATTTTTTTGTGTCTTCAAAACTTAAAGGATCTTTAGAGGTAAGTCCTTCATTTAATTCTTTAAATTTATTAGTATCAAAAAATAACTCAAAATACTCTTTACTTCCTATTCTTACATGATAACCGTCTTCTGGACTAACATATAAGTTTCTTTTTAATTCCTCTGTATCTATAACTTTCCCGCTTGGCGTTTTATACCATAAGCCTTTTGGAGTGTCTTTTTTATCTTCCGTAGAAGTTTGAATTCCTTTATCTGTTCTTTTAAACCAAGCCATGTTATGTGTTTGTCTTAATGTATTATCTCTAAAATGAAACTATTTAGAAATAAAATATGAAATACAAATGTAAAAGATTTTTTGCAAAATCTACTTTCTTATTTGTTTGATTATTCCTCCTTAAAATAATTGTGTAAAATCTTCTGTATAAAAAAAGCATTTTGATTATAAAACCAAAATGCTTTTGTAAAATAGTAAAACAGAATACTATAAAGTATTTACGTTATTTAAATCTGTAAATGCTTGTTTTAAGCGCGTTTTAAAAGTTTCTTCACCTTCACGTAACCATTTTCTTGGATCGTAATGTTTTTTATTAGGTTGGTCTGCTCCATCAGGATTACCAATTTGAGTAGCTACATAAGCAGCTTTTTCTTGCATATAATTTCTAATACCTTCGGTAAAAGCAAACTGCATATCTGTATCGATATTCATTTTTATAACTCCATATCCAATAGATTCTCTAATTTCTTCTACAGTAGAACCAGAACCACCATGAAAAACAAAATCGATGGTATTGTGAGGTACTTTGTATTTTTTAGAAATATAATCTTGAGAATTTAATAAAATTTTTGGTGTTAATTTTACATTTCCTGGCTTATAAACACCATGAACATTACCAAATGCTGCTGCAATTGTAAATTGAGGAGAAACTTTTAATAACTCTTCATACGCATATGCAACTTCTTCTGGTTGCGTATATAATTTAGAAACATCAACATCAGAATTATCTACACCATCTTCTTCACCACCAGTTATTCCTAATTCAATCTCTAAAGTCATACCCATTTTACTCATACGAGCTAAATACGTTTTACAGATTTCTATATTTTCTTCTAAAGGCTCTTCAGACAAATCTATCATGTGAGAACTATATAAAGGACTACCTGTTTCAGCAAAATGCTTTTCAGAAGCATCTAATAAACCATCTATCCAAGGTAATAATTTTTTTGCAGCATGGTCTGTATGTAAAATCACAGGTACTCCATAAGCAAGCGCTAATTCATGCACATGTTTTGCACCAGCAATACCACCAGCAATAGCAGCTTTTTCACCTTCATTAGACAAACCTTTACCTGCATTAAATTGTGCGCCACCATTAGAAAACTGAATGATTACAGGAGCATTTAAATCTCTAGCAGTTTCTAAAACACCATTAATAGTATTAGAACCAATTACATTCACTGCAGGTAATGCAAATCCTTTTTCTTTCGCTAGATTAAAAATTGCTTGTACTTCTTTTCCTGTTGCAACCCCAGGTTTAATGTTGTGACTCATATTGTTATATTTTAATTTTTAATTCCTTAATTTCCCCAAAAATACTAAAAATAGGCTCTTTTTAGTTGGAAGAATACAGAAAATAACGAAAACGTTATAGAGTTGTAGCTAATTTTACTAAAAAGGATAATTGATTCCTATATTATATTCTGCGCTTGCAAAATTATAGTTTTTAAACCACTTGTCATTCTTTAAATAAGGCTCATATGTTTTAAAACCCATATCTAACCTTAGAACAAAAAAACTTAAATCATATCGCAGTCCAAAACCAGAGCCAATTGCAATATCTTCTAATGAAGAAAAACTATCAAACTTAGCATCTTGGTCTATAAAATCAGATCCTGAAATATCCCAAATATTACCAGCGTCCATAAACATAGCTCCTTTTAAGCTACCTACTAAATCAAAACGATATTCTAGACTTGTTAAAAACTTAAAACTACCTACATTAAACTCTAAACCACTACTTCTACTTCCTGGACCTAATTCATAGGTTTTCCAAGCTCTAATGTCATTAGAACCTCCTGCAAAATAGCTCCTAGTAAAAGGAATATCTGAATTATCATATGTGAAAATTCCTCCTAAAAAAGTTCTAACTCCAAATACTGAAGTTGCCCCAACATCCCAGAAACGCTTATATTCTAAATCGATTTTAAAATATTGTGCTAACGGAATTTTTAAGAGTGTCTTTTTATCATTCGAATTGTAACTTTTAGAAAACAACCCTAAAATATTTCCTGAATTAGAAACTCTTGCTTTAAAAAAAGAAAAATTATTATCTTTAAAGTCTATTTGGCTATTATAAGTGTATGAATATGCGAGCGTAGGGATTAAAAAATCTGAGGTAACAATATTATATCTATTCTGAATATTTAAAACCGTATTGTAGTCAGCAGAATTTGAAGTTCTAAAACCTGTTAAGTTTTCAGCTACTTTGTTTATAAAGGTTAAAGCTTCTGATGCTTGCTTGTCTAGATCTGTGGTTAATGGAAAATAAGAAGTACTATTAACCTCATCGTATACTTTAGCAACCGCATTTAAATTGGTAAACTCAGAACGATAGATATCAAAAAAACGACTCACATTCAAATTCTGAATATACTGTGTATTAAAAATCTCTAATTGAATCGTTTTCTTTTTAGTGTATTCCCATTTATAATCTGACAAAAAGGTAAATGTTTGTCTATCTAATCCTATGTTTTTTTGTAAACTTAATCCCAAAGAAAATAATGTTTTTGGAGACATTCTTTTTGGTACTAATTTGCGCAATCCAAAGGGAGCAATAAGCCGAGGTATCTCTACAGAAACATCTCCTCCAATTTCCCAACCAGGACCATTATTCGAATTAAACCAAGAACCTAAAACAGATAATTTTAATAATTCCGCTCCTTTAAAAACATTTCTATCAATAAAAGAGAACTTAGCTGAAGTACCAATATTTCTAATATTAGAATGCGTTAATTCTGTTTCAAAACTTGTTGTAAATTTTTCTATGGGAGTCAAAAATAAATCCATTTTCAATTCATCACCTGAGCTATTAATAGGTGTAAACGAAATATTTGTAGTTTTAAAGTTTTTAAGTGATTTAAGGTGGTTTCTAGTTAAATTTCTAAGTGAATCTTTAAAAACATCTCCAAGATTAAAAAAGATAGACGCAGCTAAATACTTAGGATTGTATTTTAATTTGTCATGCGATAAAAAGTGAATGCCTTTGTACACTACAGCATGTTTTAAAGCTTCATCCTTTTTTGAGTACGAATAATCTGTAACTACATTGATTTCTTTAATTCTATGTACTTTATAGTCTTTCTTTATGTATTTTCCGTCAACCTCTTCATAACGGTCTTTAGCAATTAAAAAATCTACATTTGTTTTATAATCTGCTCTGGTAGAATCTACATAAAAACCCAAAGCAGCGTCAGAAAAATGATAAACTCCACTATTCCTAAAGAGTTTTAACACATTACTAGCTTCTTGTCTAAAAATATTGTCGCTGTATTGGTCTCCGCTTTTTAACAAAGAACGTATTCCGGCATCTTTATAAATAGAGTCTAAAACTACAGACGCTATTTTCAACTTAATAGTATCTAGCATTGTTGGTTTTCCTCTACGTATGCGGTATTCTATTGTTGCTTTTTTCTTAATAGTATCTCTATTAATTTTAGAAATTATTTGAGATTCAAAATACCCTTTAGTCTTATAATAAGCCTCTAAATTATCTGAAGTTCTTTGTACTTTATTTTCACTTATAATTACTGGAGCATCATAACTTAAAAACCATTTATTTAATTTAATTAATGCATTTGCATACACAATACTCTGTTTTTCTGAAAAGATACTTTTAACAAATTTATATTTATTTGGATGTTTATTGGCCCATTTTAATGCTGTTTTTGGTTTATCATGATTTCCTAAATTATGAAAATACAAACCAATTGGGGCTCCAAGTAACTTTGGATTGGGCTTTTGAAGTATAAATTTTTCTAACTCAGCACTCTTATCTCTTACGCTATCTACAAAAACATAATTTTGCGAAAGCATGTATTCATTCTCGGCAACATGTTTTGTAGAATTACAAGCAACAAAAAATAAAATAAGTAGAAAGTAAAAAGAAAGTTTTTTCATTACTTTAGCCATACATTTAACATCAAAAATAGTATTTTTCAACGGTTTATTTCCAATTAGACACAATTAATGAGTATCTCCAAAAATCAACTAAAATTAATAACAAGTTTATCGCAGAAAAAGTAT
>JBLHGY010000027.1:0-16154 GCA_047616665.1 Polaribacter sp. | reverse complement strand
AATTGAAGAAATTGATTTTAAGAAGTTTAAAACGATTCCTAAAGAAAATTTTGAGCAAATTCAAATTGAGACAAAAATAGATTCAACCTGTATTAAGAATGTAGATAAAAATATTGAGTTTGGAGAACAAGAATTCAAAACCCATCTTGAGTTAGTAATTTCAGAACTTGACAATAGTGAGAACTTTGAGCTTTCGAAAATGACAGAATATGAGAATTCTATTAATTCAGAAGATGTTTCACTTGGACGCTTTTGGTCTCTCGGAGAAGGAATTTATCCAAATGAAAAAGGGTTCAAATTTGGTAACCCAATAAGTTACAGAAAAATTGAGTGTCCCTATTTTGAAGGAAAATCAAGTTATTTCTATACCAAAGATGATAAAAGTATTAAAGTTGTATCATTAAATTGGAAAACCTTCAAAGAATCAAATTTTGGAATTAATCCAAAAATAAAAAAAGATTTAGAAAACAAGTTCAATGAAAAATTTGAATTTTTACTAAAAACTTTAAATGATATTTTAGGTGTTCCAATTGAGAATGTTAAGGAAGAAAGTGGAAGAAGAAAAATTAGATGGCAAAATGAGCAAGGTGTTAATGCTTATATGTTTAATTTCAGCAGTAATCGAGAGATAAGATTGTACGTTTACAAAGAATAAAAACTGGCTACAACACCGTGTATAATTAGTGGCTAGTTCTCGCCTACTTAAAAACATGTAACAAACCAAAGAAAACTTTGTGAACACCAATAAAAGGAATACTCTAAAAGATTAATAATAACAAGAAAATGAAGAAATACGGAATATTAGCATTGAGAATATTAGTAGCAATTATATTGATTCAAACACTTAGGTTTAAACTTACAGCGCATCCAGATAGCGTTTACATATTTACAAAAGTAGGGTTAGAACCTTTTGGCAGAATTGGCATCGGAATTATTGAATTAATTGCAGGCATATTATTACTAATCAATAGAACTGCTTGGTTAGGTGCAGGAATCACAGCCGGTGTAATAAGTGGAGCAGTTATAATGCATTTAACCGATTTGGGAGTTGAAATAAATGGAGACGGAGGCGTTTTATTTTACACTGCTGTTTTTGTTTTAATTTCCTCATTATTGATACTATATACACAAAGAAAATCAATTCCAATTATTGGAAAAAAACTTTAAACATTTAATCTTATGAAATCAATTGTTTTAACAATAGTACTCGCCCTCTCTTCAATCTTATCTTTTGGACAAAAAATAAACTATAATTTAGAAAATGGATACATTGCAGATGGATATGATGTTGTTGCTTATTTTAGTGATCAAACAATAGCAGGAAAAGTAACGTATAGCACAAGTTATAATGGAGCTAGATACAAATTCATTAACAAAGAAAATTTAGCTAAATTTAAATCAAAACCATCAGAATATGTTCCTCAATATGGTGGCTGGTGCGCCTATGCAATGGGAACGAAAGGCAAAAAAGTGCGTATTGATGCAGAAACTTTTGAAATTCGAGACAGTAAACTATACCTCTTTTACAACTCTTGAGGAAATAACACATTAGAAAGCTGGCTAAAAGAAAATACTACATCTTTAAAAAAAGAAGCGGCTACGAATTGGAAAAAAATAAAACATAAACAATAAAGGTAGTACCATTATATAGCGCAAAATGGGAGCTTCGTGTATCTCTCAAAAGTTGCCCTCTATGCACTAGCAAATCTTTTGATTTGGTATTAAGTGAGAAAAATTAAAACAAAATACAACAGTGTTGTAATTCATTACTAAACGATCTCAAAATTGAATAAATTTAAATTGTAAAAATTGAAAAAGAAATTAAATAAAATAGAATAGAATCTCTAAAAATAATTCTGTTTGTTTTTATACTTATAGTTCTTTCCGAAGTATTTTCTGATTGGTAGCATTTTAAAGAAGGTGTATTTGGGTTTTAACAAGTAGCTGAATTGTCTCTTAAATTTGAACGAAATAAGGAAAAACTATCTTTAATTACTTTTACTATTATCCCCTCTAAAAGGTCTAATTTTAAGACAGTAGCTGTAGCTACTAATGAAGCAGATATTGTTTATAGAAAATTAAAAATACAGGAAATGAATCTATAAAAACAGCCCATAACACAGTATCTAAAGATGAACACTGCCTCTTTAAAAGAATGGGTTTCCATCTAAGCATTCTAGTGCCTTCTACAACATTTAAGATCTCAAGTACCTGCTTGAGGTTTTTTTTGTTTTAAACTTACTTTCTAGGTGTAGATTTTAAAATAATAAAGCCTTTTTTTAATTGCATTGCTATCTTTTATTTTCTAAAAAGCGCATGTACTTTAATAGAAAATAGCAGTAGAACCCTGTTTTGACCCCTATGACAAAATAATTTATGTATTCTTATTTATAAATTGAAATAAATTCAGACAAAAAAATTAAATTTATTTAGATTGAATAAAGATAAGGTAGTATATTTGCATGAAATTATTAAGAATGTTTCTAAATAAAACAATTGTAATAGCATTGCTACTCCTATCTTTCGCTACTTTCTGTCAAGAGAGAGAAAAAGATTCCGCAAGAATTACTTCTTTAGATGAAGTTGTGGTTACTGGCCAATTAAGGCCACAATCCATAAAAAAATCTATTTTCGAAGTAAAAGTAATTACACGAAAAGAGATTGAGCGAAGGGCAGGCAATAATTTAGCAGATGTTTTAAATCAACTTTTAAACATTGATATTTTTCAGAACGCTTCCAATGGCAAATCGGATATCAATGTTTTAGGTTTAGATGGAAAATATTTTAAAATTTTACTAGATAATATTCCGATAATTAACGAAGAGGGTTTTGGTAATTACACCGATTTAACTTTAATAAATTTAGAAGATGTTGAGCGTATAGAATTAGTGCAAGGCGCCATGGGTGTGCAATATGGAGCAAATTCTTTGTCTGGCGTATTAAACATTATAACAAGAAAGAAAGCAGACAACTCTTGGGAGATACAAACTTTTTTTCAGGAAGAAACTGTGGGCAAAGAATATGCGTTTTTTAATCAAGGGCGGCACATACAATCCATAAGTATAGGGCATCAAATAACCGCTAAAAATTATATTAATCTTTCTTTTAACCGCAATGATTTTAGGGGTTTCTTAGGCGCTTTTAATGGAAAGCACTATGATAAGGAAGATCAATTAAGGGGGCATAATTGGTTGCCAAAACAACAAAATTTCGGAAAATTACTACTGAGTCACAAAGGGGAAAATTTCTCTGCTTTTTACAAGTTTGATTATTTACACGAAAACATCTTTAGTTATGATTCTATTGTGCGTTCTAATTTTGTTCCAGCCACACAAACAAGCAACCCTTCCTCTTTAGATCAAGTTTTTAATAATCAACGTTTTGTTCATCATTTAAACTTTACAGGAAATTTTGGTAACGTGCTTTATAATATTTCAGCTTCCTACCAAAAACAAGAGAAGAAAAGAGAATCTTACACGTATTATATAAGAAAAGATGTAAAAGAAAACATAGAAAAAAATCTTTTTCTATCAAAAGAGGTTTGGTTTTCTAGAGGTACATTTAATAATTTAATTAATACAGAAAAGCTAAGCCTGCAAGCTGGTTATGAGTTTACAGATGAATTTGGTTTTGGTTCTCCGTTTGGAGTTAATATAGCAACTGGTGCAGCCGGAGTTTCAAATTCTCTTAGAAATTTTGATGTATTTACTTCAGCTGAAATTGATTTTAACGAAAATTTTTCTATTAAACCAGGAGTAAGAATGTCATTCACAAATCTATTTGATACACGGTTTTATTATTCTTTAAGTGCTAGAGAGTTATTAAAAAATGATTGGGAAGTTAGGGGTGTGCTGGGTATTGGAACAAGAACACCTAATTATGATGAGTTGTTTACCTATTTTGTAGATGTGAACCATGATCTTAGAGGGAATGAGAATTTAGAAGCAGAATCGGGTGTATCTACATTTTTTCACTTAAAAAAGTACACCAATTTGAGTGACCGTTTTTCCATGAAAAATAAACTAACATTTTCCTATATAAATGTAAATGACAGAATTGAATTAGTTACAATTAATCAAACTCCTCTTCAATTACAATACAATAATATTGATACATTTTCCTCCAAAGGAATCGCTTTAGAAAATGAGTTTTTCTACAAAAATGTACAATTTAATTTAGGCGCAAGCTATTTCAATATTAAAAGAATCTTAGATTATGATACTGGAAAGACCTCGAATAATCAAGCAAATTTCCAATTAAACTCAAATTTTTCTTATGAAATTCCTGTTATTAAAACTTCAGTAACTGCATATTACAAATATATTGGGAAAACAAATCGATTTATTCAGGTAGACGGTTTTTTTGAAAATCAAAAAATCAACCCATATAGTTGGTTTGACTTCACTACAAATAAGAAATTTTTAAAAAATAAAATAGCAATCACTTTGGGAGTTAGAAACCTGTTTGATGTTACAGATATAAATACAAACACAGTAACTGGCGGTGTACACTCTGGTACAAATAGTACAATTTCATTAGGTTACGGAAGATCTTATTTTTTAAAATTAGCCTATAATATAAATATTTAGTTTTATGAAAAAATTACAAATTATACTACTTTTTAGTATTGCCATACTATCTTCTTGCAGCAAAGATGCTGTTTTTATTGAAGATCCATTTGTTGTGGCTTTTCAAGAGACCTCAGGAAAATTATTAGACATTAATATTCAAAAGGATATTAAATTAATATACTCTGAAACCGCTTATGAAGAAAGTATTGTTAAGATTGGTATTACTGCAGAAAACGTATTATATGGTAGCGACTTTATAACCATACCAGCAGCTGAGGGTGCTGAATTATCAGTGCCAATAAAAATAAATGAAATAGAAAATAAGTTTCAAATCGTTGAATTAAATAATTCTTTTACAGATGAAATGAAAATCACTTTTTCTATTTCATCTATAGAACAAGATAATGCAAATATTCAAGGTAATGTAAGCCACGAATTAAGTGATAGTGCATACTTAGGGGGTGTTTTCTACCCAACAATTGGTGGGCCAAATGAACCCAACCAAGTTTATGTAGACTTAAGCAGCAATAAAGAAACTGTTGTGCGCAGAGATGCTTGGGACTTGGGCTTTTATGGAGGAGAAGAATTTAGAGTTACCATTAATGGTTCTTTATATATGGCGGTATCAGCAGTAACAAATACAGATATTAATAGTGTTAATTCATTAAGTGTTGCCGCTTTACAGCCGCTTGTTGCAGTTGGCACCTTCGATCCTGAAAATGCAGCATATATTGATAGTCCTAATGGAAATATATTAGAAACAGCAATAAGTGAAATTTCAGAAGATGATTTTAAGAACCCCGTTTATTTATTAAATCTTGGAGCAGAAATTGGCACAGCGCAACCCAATACTGGTTCTGTTGCAATAGCAGGTGCATCTAGAGGCTGGAAAAAAATACGAATTTTACGCGATGGAAACCGCTATCTATTGCAATATGCAGATTTAGATGCAACTACATATAATGAAATATCAATATCAAAAGATGCTGCTTTTAATTTTACTTTTTTCAGTTTTAAAACTAATAAAATAGTACCTGTAGAACCTCCAAAATTACAATGGGATATCTCTTTTACAGTATTTACAAATATTATAGCACGCGCAGGGTCTTATGGCTTTTCAGATTTTAGCTTACATAATAGAAAAGGTGGTGTAACCTCTTATCGTTTAATTGATAGCACTATTTCTTATGAAAATTTTACAGCTACAAATGTTAATGATACTTTATTTCAAGAATCTCAGATAGTAATAGGTAGTAGTTGGCGAAATGTATTTGAAGGAACTGCAAACTCAAATATATATTATGTTTTAAAAGATGCAAATAACAATTATTTTAAAATACGCTTTTTAGATTTAACAAATGAAAACGGAGAAAGAGGCTTTCCTAGATTTGAATACACATTATTATAAGAACCATTTTAACCATTAATTAATATTTATATGAAAACAAGATTATTTTTTTCAATTTTTTCTTTTTTATTAGTACAAAGTACTTTTTCTCAAGAAACAACAGTTAACCTATCTTTAGATGCAAGTTATGCTAGCCAAGTATACTATAAATTAAATACTAAAACTCAAACCAGTGTTGCTGCCAATAGTTGGGATCTCGCATTTTTCCGTGCAAGCAACTTTGACCATGGTATACGTGTAAACGACGGAATTGGTATAGAAGTTTTTGAAGCTACTAACCAGGCAACAGCCTGGAATACTATTGATATTACAAATGAAGCTGCATGGAGTACACTTTATAACAGTGATACAGATAGAATTAATGGCGCCTTTATGCAGGGCTCTGCTACCTATGGTTGGGGTGAATATAACACAACAACGCATCATATTACTGGCACAATTATTTATGTTCTAAAATATACAGATGGCTCTTATAAGAAGTTTATTTGCGAAGATTTCTATGGTGGCTATACCATTAAATATGCCTCTTGGGATGGAAGTGATTGGAGTGAAGATAAATCGGCAGTTATTTCTAATTCTAATAATTCAAACACTACTTATAATTATTTTTCTTTACAAAATGACAACGAAGTTATTGTTGAACCTGCTGCAACAGATTGGGATTTTGTATTTACAAAGTACTTTACAGATGTATCAACTTCGAAATATAATGTAACCGGAGTTTTAAGCTCAGATAATATTACAGTTGCAACAGCAACAGGAGATGCAACTAATAGTTTGTCCTATTCGGAAGAGATCAATACAATTGGTTATAATTGGAAATCTTTAAATTTTACAACACTTACCTATGAGGTAGATTCTAATTTAAAATTTTACGTAAAAGACAAAGATGAAAAAATCTATAAGCTATATTTTACGGAATTTGGAGGCAGCTCAACCGGAAATTTAGCCTTTAACTTTGAAGATGTAACAGAAACATTAAATATTGAAGAAGTCGGAGAACGCATTACTTTCGGTATTTATCCTAATCCAGTAAATTTTGATAAAAAAATAAATATTGTATTTGATATTAATAAAGTAAATGAAAATGAAAATAAGATTGAAATTTACAATGTATCAGGACAAAAAGTGTTGGCTACTTCAATTACAAATTCTTTAGGTTTTTATAATAAAGAGATAAATTTAAGTAGTTTAAATTCTGGAATTTATATGCTAAAGTTTACCTCAGGAAATTATCAAAAAACAAAAAAAATAGTTATTCAATAGGGTCTTTTGAATTAGAAATTGAAAGAGTCCTATAAGCAAAAATTTACATGACTTTTTTATCAAAAATTAAAACTAGTATATTTTATTAGACATCTAAAATAAAGAAGTTTTTTTAGTTAGAGCTTCTGAAATAAATAAAATAATAATTGGAATTATGAACGTAATTAAATAAAATTATTAAAAATAAACGCTAGTTTTAACTGGATTACCAAAGGCCAAACGGCCTTTGGTATCTCCTATTTTAGATACTACCATTAGTGCTTAAAAATGCAACTAATCTTACACAACAACGCTGCTAAATATTAAAGATTCACAAAAAAAAACAGCAATAACAAAATTGACCTTTTCGCAATATTTTTTGGACTTAATTAAATACAGGTTTCTACGTTTAATGTTTATCTTTATTTTTTAAACAAAAGAAGAAAAGCTCCTATTATTTAAAAATAAAGACCTGTAAACGAGAACCTTGTTTCACATAAGGGGTTCGTGGCAAGTTAAAACATAAATTAAGCAGAAAATGAAGTTATCAATATTCTTTTTTTTCCTTTTATCAGCCATGAATTGCTTTTGTCAATCGCATTCATTTTACTCAAAACCAGATACTTTAACTATAAAATCTGAAGTATTTGGGACTGAACGGAAAATCACAATTAGTAAACCGTTAGATAATGAAAAAATAAAAGCACAAAAGAATCTTATTATGTATCTAGACGGAGATAATGAAGAAATTACTGGAACAATTATACAGGCTACCAATAACTTGTATTTGTACGATGATATACCACAAAGCATTTTAGTAGGTATATTTCACGAAAACAGAGACCAAGAACTGTTGGAAAAAAATAAATTATTTAAGTTTCTGTATCACGAGGTAATTCCAAAGATAACAGAAAAATATAATACCAAAAAGAAAGTAACGATCCTTGGACATTCTTTTGGAGGTTATTTTGCGACTTATTGTTTTTTAAAAAATAATGATATATTCAATAATTGTATAGCCATAAGCCCTGCTTATTGGCCAAATAGAAAAGATATTTTTGAATTCGCAGAAAAAGAATTTAAAAAAGAAACGAAACTAACAGGTAATTTTTATTTGGCAATAGGCGACAAAAGGTGGGATGATATTTCATTACGAGGAGATTTTTTTAAATTCAAAACCATCTTAGCGCAAGGCAATGGAAATTTTAATTTACAATATAACGACCTGGTTGGTTTTAATCATAATTCCTCACCAACTGTTGGATTTGGT
Organism: Polaribacter sp.; assembly: GCA_047616665.1. GTDB lineage: Bacteria > Bacteroidota > Bacteroidia > Flavobacteriales > Flavobacteriaceae > Polaribacter. The sequence continues at coordinate 7,660 of JBLHGY010000027.1, read as the reverse complement.
TTAGGCTTAAATTTCTGTTTTGACCAATGGGAATGGAATAGTGTTGTAACAGACCAAAACAATAGAATAAAATCATTTCCAGATTTTTGGCAACATTACGAACTAAAAGCTGATGCGCTAAAAAAACTTAAAAAATATAAAGAGGCAAATAAAACTTATAAAATTGCTGCAGACAAACTAAAACTAGATACAGAAGTTTCAACTTCGGATAGAAAAATTTTCACAAAAAGAATGAAAGATAAAATAGTAAGATACTAGTCGAAAAACTACCACTAACAATATGTATAAAGCATAGCTAATAAGTGCGAAACCGAAAGGTTTGTTCTTATTTAAAAAAACTACCAAATTTTTAAATTTGGCTTTAAAAACAGAAAAGATAAAAACAAAATATAAAAGTCTTTGTTTGGTGAAAAAAAAAGAAAAGTTTCTGTTGTCTAGAAATGTAGCACTGTTAAGAGGAACTTTACGACACAGAAGAAGAATTAACAAACATTAAAACTGGCGAAAAAGAGAACACTGGAACTCATTTTTACGGAATTAATGGCTGTGGTTTATGGCTTATGATTATTGATGCGGATGCGGAAAAAGTACATTCAGTAGATTATAGACTCCCTGGTATTATGACTGAGTTTAGAAATACAAAGTACTTAACGTTAATAGGAGTTGGAACAAAACGCATACTAAATGCGATTATGAATTTTGAAGAAATAAAACTAAGAGAAGTAAATTAATAATGAAAATGAATATACACCTTTTTGAAAAAATTATAAAAACTGATAAATCTATTGAATTAGATTTTACGAAGGAACACTATAAATTACTTGGAGAAAAAGAGGAGGATACAACAAATCTTGTAAAAGATATTATTGCATTTAGTAATACAATAAGAGAGAATTCAGCATTTATTATAATTGGCATTTTAGAAGAGAATGGCAAAAAAGAATTACTAGGAATCAACAAGCCAATGGATGATAAGATACTACAATCCAAAATTAAAAATAAAGTATACCCGAGACCACGTTTTAAATACATAAACTTTGAGTATCAATCAAAAGTATTTGGTATTGTAGAAATACCTGTAAGAAGATATCCCGAACCAATTAAGCCAAGTATTAAAATGAAAGGACTTGAAGTTGGCAAAGTCTATTGTAAAGAAGGAAGTTCTAATATTGAGGCAAATGGCAGAGAAATAATAGCAATAAATAATTGGATTACAAATCTTCCTGAGCACTCTGAAGACTTTAAAGTAAGAGATGAAATATCTAATTTAATAAGTGAGATTAGTGCAAATACCGAACCTCTTTCATTCGGGTTCTCAAAGGGATTAAAAATCGCAAATGCAACGAATGATGACGAACTATTAAAGTTTTGTAAGTCTGAACTTGAAGGTTATTATGGTGACGTCTTGGAGACACAATATTTAGAGCATCGAAAAGTTGAGATTTTAATTTCTGTTGATTTAATTGAAAGCAACCCGCCAGATGGAAATCCTGAAATTGAGAATTTTTGGAAAGAATTAAAATCAAAGGAACATTTTCATCAAACAACTATTCTTCGTAATGAAAAAATCAACAAAATTGAAGACACATTAAATAGTTTTAAAACAAAAGGGATGAACCGTTATAAAACTGAAGAAAAAAAATACAAAGATGTTTTTAACTCTGATGAGTTTGAGGATATGCCTCTCTATTTTTATTCTGGTTTTGACACATTCAACTTGTTGTATAAATCTATAAAAAATAGATTTATAGAGTTACTGATGAAAAGAATATAATAGAAAACTACGTACAACAGCGTATATAATTTATTACTAGCCCTTGCCTACTTCCGAAAATCTTCACGGACTTTCTTGGTCGGTAATTATTTACTAAATTAGGTATCTAAAATATGCAACAAACGAGATATAAAAACGGAGTGCAATAAAAACAGAATTCTATGCGAAAATCATTAATAACATTTAGTTTCTTTTTTATCCTAACACTAGGCTACAGTCAAAATTCAGATTATAATAAGAATGATGATGAAAATGCACAATCTGAAATAAGTGGTGCATATATCGGAATTTTTGAACGAAATGGAAATACCTCAAATATTGAATTAAACTTCATGAATGGAATCTATTCTGGCGAAAGTGAAATAGAAAAATTTCCTGCAATTTGTAATGGAAATTATTTGATTTCTAACAATACAATTGAATTTGAAAATGTATGTGTTTGGACAGCCGAATTCGATTGGACTCTAATTTTAGGAGAAAACTGGAATTATACAAAAGAAAACAACATTTTGATAATGACAAAATCAAATGGAGATAAATACACTTTGACTAAACAATAAAATACGCAACAAACCAGATACAAAAACGGAGTGCAATAAAAACAGAATTCTATGCGGAAATCATTAATAACATTTAGTTTCTTTTTTATCCTAACATTAGGCTACAGTCAAAATTCAGATTATAATAAGAATGAAATATCATTAGGTCTAATTAATGTGTCGGAAGCTCCAAAAAATCAAGAGATCTTATTTAAAAACTCATATTATTTTGTTCCTTTTAGTAATTTAACTTACAAAAGATTTATAAATGAAAGAAACGCTATAAGACTAACATATTATAGACCAATTAATAAATCTAATGAAAAACCACCTTCTAATTGGAACGATAATAGTAACTATAAAGAGCAAGTTTTAAAAATCGGTTATGAGTATATTTTTAAACAAAAAATAATTACACCTTATATAGCAATTGACATTACTTATTTAAGTTCTAAATCTTCAAGAGAAAGTGGTGGTGGATTTGCTGGAAGTTATAATGGGATAGAGAAAGATATTCAAGGATTTGGAATATCCCCAACAATTGGAATAAATTATAATTTATTTAAGAATATTTATATAGGTTTAGAAAGTAATTTGAGTGTTTTAAAGTATACCGAAGAAAAAACAACTTCAAGCAAAATTTTACACAGTGACCCGATAGCGCGCTTGAACGAAACTGATGATTATTTTGAATATATTTTTAATCCTATTGTGTTTTTAGTGAAATTTAGATTTTAGAATAAATTAAAGCACATAACAACGTAAAAAATTAATTGCTTTGGTAAGTACTTATCTGGAAAATTCCTTCGGAATTTTCACATGTAACAAATTTCATACAGCAAAAATGATTTGTTGCGTTAGCACATTGAATCCAAGAATTAGAAATACTAAAAAACCAATAATATGAAAAGAATTATAATTTGTTCAGATAGGTCTTGGAACCGTCCAGAAAAAATAAATGTAAAAAATAGTCATTTCCCACTTTACTTATGCTTCCTCTTGAAAAATTATTACTTAATTTTTGACAGTATTTCGTTAAAGTTTAAACCGATGTTGATTTAATAAAAAAACAGGTATAAATACGTATAAATAGAAGTGCTTTTTTCTTTAAATTTGAACCCACAAATATTGTGTATAATAACAATGATGATATACCATTGTTGTGCGTAATAAGACGCAACCAAAATGAAATTTAATTATTAAAATAAAATATCGAATTATGAAAAAATTAAATTTTATTGGAATCGCATTATTAATTGGAATATGCTTTTCTTGTAACAATGATGACGCATTGACTCAGGAACAACAAGCACAAAATTTAGATCAAATGTTTTCTGAAATTGAAATTTTAGCTACTAGTGAAAACTGTGATGATTCAGCAGAATGGACTTTTACTAGCTATGGAAGTAAGGCCTGTGGAGGTCCCCTAGGTTTTATAGCCTATCCAATAAATATTGGTACTGAACTTTTTCTTAAAAAAATAGAAGAGTATACAACTGCTCAACAAGAATTTAACCAAAAATGGGGGATCGTAAGTGATTGTTATGTTCCTTCACAACCAAGTGAAATAATATGTAAAAATGGAAGTCCGGTATTTGAATACTAAAACTAGGCACAACAATAGCTATAAGTACTTGCCTGTTCTCACCTACTTCTAAAAACCCTCATAGATTTTCTATTTGGTTTTCATTTACTAAACTAGTTGCTTAAAACACGCAACAAACCATAGACATAACGTGTGTCATTTAAGACACTTAATTATTTAAAATTTAAATATGAAAGAACTTATTACAAAAGCTATTACTAAAAGAATAGTTATCCAATTTGAATATGATGGTTTCACAAGAATTGTAGAACCCTTTGCACTTGGAATACATGAAATTACAAAAAATACAGTTTTAAGATGTTACCAAATTGGCGGTTATTTTGAAAGTAAAAAAACAATACCTTGGAGATTGTATGACGTTTATTTAATGAATTCGTTACAATTAGTAAAAAAAGAAGCGTCAAGTAGTCGTGAGTACTACAATCCCAAAGATAAAGACATGTCATTCGTAATTTGTTGTGTCTAATTTCATTTTTAAATTATCTCTTTATTATATGTTTGCATCATTCCTAATACAGTTTCATTTGGCCTTGTTACATTCCAAGAACCAACAACTGAAAGTATATTTAAATCTGCAACTAAAAGACATCATAAAATATAAATCTCATTTCTAATATCGTAATCTAACTTATTAAAACTCCTAATTCTTTTTATATATAACTCTTGTTAAACAACAATTAAAACTAAACTGCATGACCTTAAAAGAATTAGATTTAAAATTAAAACACATCGTTAAAATTTACAATTCAAAAGTTCCTGAATTTAATACAGGAGACACTGTAATTGACTTTCTTTCACGTAGCAAATTTGTAAATGAAAACAAACAGTTCTTAATCGAAATAAATAGCGCTGTTGATCAATATTTGAAAAACAAAAACGATTTAACTATGACCGAAAAAGAACGTTTGAAATTCCTAAAAAAGTACCACATTAAAAAATATGAATACGGAATTAACTCGCCTATTGGTGATGCTCTTTATCAATCGTTATTTTCCAACCAATAAGCATTTGATTTTTTTTTGACAAAGGAGTTCGTTTAGCTCAAACATTTTTTAATTCAGCTTCTTGATTGTCAAATTCTTTATTTGCTTCTAACCAATTAATAATTTCTGACATAATTCTCTGTACACAAGAAAAGCATATTGCGGAACGAATAAAAAAGCCACACAACGCCGTGTATAATTAATTGCTTATTCTAACCTACTTAAAAAAGTAATTACTTAAAACATGCACCAAATTTCATACAACAACGTTGGGAAAAATAAAAAAAATAGCAATGCCAAAATTTACCTGATAAAAATACTTTTTGGACTTAATTCAATATAGAAGTTTATGCCACTTAGTTGTCTTTACTTCTTAAAAAAAAAAGCAGTATTATTTTTTTCTAAAACCCAGTAGGGTTACTCATTTAAATAAAAAAAAAACACGTATAAATACGCATAAATGGCAGTGCTTTTTTATTTACATTTGAGCCTACAAATATTGTGTATAGCAACAATGCTGCTATACCATATAGCAACAATGCGCAGATACATTTGTTGGAAAACAATAGACAGAATTCAATGGAAGAGAAAATAAAACAGACCAATATCTTTGGTGGAAATAAGATAAACAGTGGAAATAAATTTGTGACCAAACATAGAAAACAAGGATTGATTTTTGGATTTGTCTAAGGAATCATTGCGAGTGTAATAGCCTCTGTAATATTTGAAACATTAATTAAACCAAATTTATGAGCATTGTTCAGAAGAATGTATTTGGAGATAATATTGTCTACCAAATATGGCCAGATTTTACAAGGAATTTAAATGAAGTCCTAAAAGAGAAAATTACTTCTATTTTAAAAGTACTTGAGGTTACTTCAGCAGTAATAAGAATTGAACATGGGGCTGAAACAAATCAATTTGCTCAAATAGTAGCACAATTTCTTTTAAGCATAGGAATTAATGTTTCGCAAATAATACCAGTATTCATGTCGGAAATTCAAAGAAGTAAATTTTCAATACAAAAGCACCCTTCAGACCCTACTTTTGCTATTGTTAAAATTGGAACCTTAATTTAAATAAAGTTTATAACAATGTATAAACTGCATTAAAACGACAGTTTATAACAAACGTTGTAAAAAATTAAAAAAATGAAATAATAATTATGAAAAAATTTTTAATCTTCCTATTTCTATTTCAATGTTTGAATGGAATATCACAGGGTTTATCAAAAGAACATATTACGGAGTTAAATAGCTTAAATTTAAAAACTAATACACTAAATTTATACGATTCCAATATTCAATTGAAATTGAATGAAATATTAACATTAGAGAGAGAAAGAGAAAGAAAAAAAACAAAAGGACTAATATATCTTTCTGCTTCAGTTTTATTTATGGCTAGTGGAATTATTGCAAGCAATCGTGAAAAAGGTTTAGTTGAAGCTGGTGGAATTGCAAATATAGTAACTGGAGGAATTATTGGTGGAATTTCGATTGGAGTGTTTTCATCTTCTAAAAAAAAGGAAAAGAAAAGAGACAAATTAATAAAGCTGTTTGAATAATAACTTTTGCTAACAACCTATAAACTTTATTACTAGTGCTAGCCCACTTTCGAAAATCTTGGCGGATTTTCTATCTTGGTTTTGTATTTACTAAATTAGATGCCTAAAAACGCAACCAATCTTACACATTATCGCTGCTAAACATTAAACGATTCTTCAAAAAAATAGCAATACCAAAATTGACCTGATAAAAATACTTTTTGGACTTAATTCAATCTAGAAGTTTATGCTACTTAGTTGTCTTTACTTCTTAAAAAAAAAGCAGTATTATTATTTTCTAAAACCCAGTAGGGTTGCTCATTTAAATAAAAAAATACGTATAAATACGTATAAATGGCAGTGCTTTTTTATTTACATTTGAGCCTACAAATATTGTGTATAGCAACAATGCTGCTATACCATATAGCAACAATGCGCAGATACATTTGTTGGAAAACATATGAAAAGAACATTTATAACAGTATTGAGTATTTTAATAACTTGTTTTGTATTTGGTCAAGACAAGATTGATTTTGATTTCACAAAAGATTATGACTCGATTTTAAAACTATCCAAAGAGAAAACAAGCAAGTTGTTTTATAACAGCCTACTTGAGCGCTTTCAAAAAGCAGACTCTACTCTGACTAATTACGAATTAGTTGCATTACAAATTGGATACACGGATAATCCAAAATATTATCCTTACCAAGATATCAGACTTGAAAGAGAAATTTGGTCTCTAAATGAAAAAAAAGAATTTGAACTTTCTGAAAAAAAATTAGATACCTTATTATTAAATAATCCTTTTAATATATTAGGAAATAGAGAGATGAGTTACGTTCAAAACAAACTCGGAAATAAAGAAAGTGCAGATTTGCATTATAAAAAATTTGATTTAATTGTTGCAAGTATTTTATCAACTGGTGATGGAACTTCTTATGAAACTTCTTGGTTCACTCTTTCCCCAGCTGACGGACAATGGATTATTAAATTAGCATTCCGACAAGGTATTTGTTCTATGGGTTCTGGAAATGATAATAATGGCAATTTTCATGACATATTGGAAATAAAGTTTGAGGACTCTGAAGAGTGTAAAAAATTATATTTCAACATAGAACCAGCCACCAAAAGAATGTTTGGAAAATAATATTGAAACCTTAAAGGATTAGAAGATAAAATTGACATTGACAAAAATGGAAAAGTCAATATTAAAAA
>JBLHGY010000026.1:0-16235 GCA_047616665.1 Polaribacter sp. | reverse complement strand
AATACAAAGACGTTTCTAATGCCAAAGAAATTCATATTGTTGGTTTTGGTCCTGCCGGAATGTATGCCGCTTTACGTTGTATAGAATTGGGTTACAAACCCATAATATTAGAACGTGGAAAAAACGTACAAAACAGACGTAGAGATATAAAAGCAATAAATAGAGATCATATTGTAGATGAAGACTCTAATTATTGTTTTGGCGAAGGTGGAGCAGGAACATATTCTGACGGCAAACTATACACCCGTTCCTTAAAACGTGGCGATGTTAGAAGAATTTTTGAAAATCTTGTGTTTCATGGCGCTACAGAGCAAATTTTAGTAGATGCACATCCGCATATTGGGACCAATAAATTACCTAAAATTATTGAAAATATTCGTGAAAACATTTTAAAATTTGGTGGAGAAATTTATTTTGAGACTAAAGTAACTGACTTTGTCATCAAGGACAATAAACTACAAGCCATTCAGCTTCATAATGGTAAAGAAATGGCTGTTAATTCGGTAATTCTAGCAACCGGACATTCTGCTAGAGATGTCTATGAGTTATTGCATAAAAAAGAAATAAGAATTAAGGCAAAGTCTTTTGCGATGGGTGTTCGTGTAGAGCATCCACAAGAAATAATAGATCAAATACAATACCATTGCTCTGGAGAGAGAGATGAACTTTTACCAGCCGCAGCTTATAGTTTGGTGCAGCAAGTAAATAATAGAGGGGTGTATTCTTTTTGCATGTGCCCTGGTGGCTTTATTGTACCTGCCGCCACCGCTAGCGGCGAGGTGGTTGTAAACGGCATGTCTCCCTCTAGAAGAAATAACAAGTTTGCTAATTCAGGAATTGTTGTTGAATTAGATATTGATAAAGACTTTAAGAAATATGATCATTTTGGCGAATTAAGAGGATTGGAGTTTCAGAAAGATTTAGAAAAAATTGCTTTTCTTGCTGGTGGAAGAACGCAAGCTGCACCTGCTCAAAGATTGGTAGATTTTGTAGACGGTAAGTTTTCAACAGATTTAAATGAAACTTCTTATCAGCCTGGTTTAAAATCTGCTCCTATGCACTCTCTTTTGCCAAAAATTATAGGCAGTAGGTTGCGCAAAGGTTTTGCTGGTTTTGGCCAAAAGATGCACGGATACTATACAAATGAAGCAAATATTATTGGTGTAGAATCTAGAACCTCATCACCAATTAATATACCAAGAAAAGCAAACTTAGAGCACACAGACATAGCAGGTTTATTTCCTTGTGGCGAAGGCGGTGGATATGCAGGTGGAATTGTCTCTGCAGCTATGGATGGTGAACGATGCGCTGAAGCCGCAATTGCAGCATTTTAAAAAATAAAGCAATAACTAAAACTAAATTTAAGCTCGTTTTATCAGTCAATCCTTTTAATACATAAAACACCGATTGTAATCAAATGAGATGCGCTGTCTTATATGAAAAATTAAAATTATGTTGTGTTCTTCACGAAAAACTGGTAAAAAAAAATTTCTTTTAATTATCTAAAAACTTACATTTGCAATATGCGAATAGATATTATTTCAGTAGCACCAGATTTATTAGAAAGTCCGTTTAACCATTCAATCATTAAACGTGCAAAAGAAAAAGGGTTGGCAGAGATTATTATTCACGATTTACGTGCATACGGCCTTGGAAATTATAAACAAATAGATGATACACAGTTTGGTGGCGGAGCAGGAATGGTAATGATGATTGAACCCATTGCAAACTGTATTAAAAAGCTACAAGCGGAGCGCGAGTATGATGAGGTTATTTATATGACACCAGATGCAAAAACACTAAATCAATCTACCGCAAACACACTATCATTAAAAGAAAATATTCTAATATTAACAGGTCATTACAAGGGTGTAGACCATAGAATTAGAGAACTTTTTATTACCAAAGAAATTTCTATTGGAGATTATGTTTTAACTGGTGGTGAACTGGCTGCAGCTGTTTTAGTAGACGCCGTTGTGCGTTTAATACCAGGTGTTATTGGTGATGAACAATCTGCACTTACAGATTCTTTTCAAGATAATTTATTATCGCCACCCGTATATACAAGACCTTCAAATTATGAAGGAAGTAAGGTTCCAGAAGTCTTACTTTCTGGAAATTTTCCTAAAATTGATGACTGGAGAAGCGATCAAGCCCATAAAAGAACAGCATCCATAAGACCCGATTTATTAGATAAATAAGCTTTTAAATTTTACAAAATACAACAAAGTTATTTCTTGGGTTTTAAGTTTTCAAATCTTCAGAATACTTTTGTTACCGATCATGGGATTAATGCCTCAAGACGCATATTATTATTTATACGGTCAAAATTTATCACTTTCCTATTTTGATCACCCTGGAATGATTGGTTATATTTTATGTTTTTTTACAAATATTTTTGGTTCTTCAATATTTATTGTGAAATTTACAGACTTTTTTGTTACCTCACTTATGATACTTAGTTTTTATAAATTAGGTTCCTATTTTTTATCCAAAGAAAAATTACAAAAAGCTGTTATAGTATAAACTTCGCACTTTAAAAACGTGATTGAACTAGCACCAATTGCCATTAAAGTAAATGGGGAAAAAATAGAAAATTTTAGTTTTCCTATTGTATTGACTGTCAACCTAAAAAATAATTACTTTTTAGTTTTATCAACTAAAAAAAAGTGCTATTTTTGCAACCGCTAAATTAACCTCTGACGAAGATATCGTGAACGTTGTTTTACAAAATCAATTAAATTAAAAGATATGGAAGCTTTAGTAAAGTTTGTACAAGACGAATTTGTTGCAAAGAAAGAATTTGCAAAATTTGGAGCAGGTGATACAATCACTGTTTATTACGAAATTAAAGAAGGGGAAAAAGTACGTACTCAGTTTTTTAGAGGTGTAGTTATCCAAAGAAGAGGTATTGCGGCTTCAGAAACATTTACAATCAGAAAAATGTCTGGTACTGTTGGTGTAGAAAGAATCTTCCCTGTAAACTTACCTTCTATTCAAAAAATTGAAGTAAATAAAAGAGGTAAAGTTCGTAGAGCTAGAATCTTTTACTTTAGAGGTCTTACTGGTAAAAAAGCTAGAATTACTGAAAAAAGAAGATAATTCTTCAATTTATAAAAAATCTAAAAAGCGTTGTTTTACTACAATGCTTTTTTTTTGTTTTAAAAAGTACTGTTTAAAATTACAAGAATTTCTAATTCATCAAAATAAGACCAAATTGGTAAAAGAAATTACTCTGGATAACCTATATTTTTAAATTGCACGAAATCGATTTCAAAAATTATCAAAAACGCATTAAAAACCTTTAATTAATAGTATTTTACCAATAAAAACATCAAATTAAATTCTTAAATTTGCGAGCCTTCAAAATAATGAAATAAACATAGAGAGGAATTCAATCTAGATACTTACTAAAATACAATTAATATGAGTACAAAAGCTAAAATAATATATACAAAAACAGATGAAGCTCCGGGATTAGCAACTCGTTCTTTTTTACCAATTGTAAAAGCTTTTACAAAAACATCTAACATCGAAATTGAAGTAAAAGACATTTCTTTAGCGGCTAGAATTTTAGCTAACTTTTCTGAATTCTTAAACGAAGATCAAAAAGTAGAAGATGCTTTAGCGGTATTAGGTGATTTGGCAAAACAACCTGATGCAAATATTATAAAATTACCAAACATTAGTGCTTCTGTGCCTCAATTAAAGGAAGCAATTTCAGAATTACAGAAAAAAGGATACGCACTTCCCAATTACCCAGAAGAAATTAAAACAGCGAATGACAAAAAGGTCTTAGCTTTATATAATAAAGTAAAAGGTTCTGCAGTAAATCCTGTATTACGTGAAGGGAACTCTGATAGAAGAGCACCTCAAGCAATAAAGAATTACGCACGCAAGAATCCGCACGCTATGGGAGCTTGGTCAGCAGAATCTAAAACACATGTTGCTACAATGACAGCAGGTGACTTTGCTCATAATGAGAAGTCTATTACTACTAAAGAAGCAACATCAATAAGTATTGTACATATTTCTGAAAATGGTGTAAAAACCGTTTTAAAAGAACAATTAACACTTCTTGAGGGAGAAATTATTGATGCTACCATATTAAGTAAAAAAGCATTGATTGCCTTTTTAGAAGAACAGTATAAAGATGCTTTAGAAAAAAATATCTTGTTTTCTTTACATATGAAAGCAACAATGATGAAAGTAAGTGATCCAATAATTTTTGGTCACGCCGTTAGAGTATTTTTTGCCGACTTATTTAAAAAGCATGGAAAAACTTTTAAGGAAATTGGTGCTGATGTAAACAACGGTTTAGGAAATCTTTTAGGAAAACTAAACGAACTACCAAAAGAAAAAAGTGCTGAAATTAAAGCAGATATTCAATACGCTTTAGATAACGGTCCTGAATTGGCAATGGTAAATTCAGATAAAGGAATTACCAACTTGCATGTTCCTTCCGATATAATTATAGATGCTTCTATGCCCGCTATGATTAGAACTTCTGGACAAATGTATAATACTAAAGGGAATTTAAAAGATACAAAAGCCATTATTCCAGACAGCTCTTATGCAGGGATTTATAGTGCAACTATAGATTTTTGTAAGAAAAATGGTGCTTTCGATCCGACAACTATGGGTACTGTACCTAACGTTGGCTTAATGGCACAAAAGGCAGAAGAATATGGTTCTCATGACAAAACATTTGAAATTACTACTGCTGGAAAAGTTATTGTATTAGGTGTAAATGGCGAAACAATTATTGAGCACTCAGTTGAAGAAGGAGATATTTGGAGAATGTGTCAAACAAAAGATTTACCAATACAAGACTGGGTAAAACTAGCTGTAACAAGAGCAAGAGCCTCAAATACACCTGCTGTTTTTTGGTTGGATGAAAACAGAGCTCATGATTTAGAAGTCATTAAAAAAGTAAATTTATATGTATTAAATCATGATACTGCAGGATTGGATATTCGCATTTTATCTCCAATTGATGCAACTAATTTCACTTTAAAAAGAATTGTAAAAGGAGAAGATACCATTTCTGTCTCGGGGAATGTATTAAGAGATTATTTAACCGATTTATTTCCAATTTTAGAAGTGGGTACTTCTGCAAAAATGCTCTCGATTGTGCCATTAATGAATGGTGGTGGTTTGTTTGAAACAGGTGCTGGTGGTTCTGCGCCCAAACATGTACAACAATTCTTAGAAGAAAACCATTTACGTTGGGATTCTTTAGGAGAGTTTTTAGCATTGGCAGTTTCTCTAGAACATTTAGGAACTTCTAACAATAATTCTAAAGCCTTAATTTTAGGTAAAACTTTAGATGATGCTACAGATAAATTCTTAGAAAACGATAAGTCTCCTTCTAGAAAAGTTGGTAAATTAGACAATAGAGGTAGTCATTTATATTTGGCAATGTATTGGGCAGAAGGTTTGGCTAACCAAGACAAAGATGCAGCATTGAAAGCTACTTTTTCTAAGATTGCAAATGACTTCAAGATTAATGAAAATAAGATTGTTAAAGAATTGAATGAATCTCAAGGTAATGTAAATAATATTGCAGGATACTATCTACCAAATGAAGATTTAGCAAACAATGCAATGAGACCCAACAATACATTAAATAGTATTTTAGAAAATATTTAATCTTTTGAAATTTTATAAAAGTAAACAAAGACCGATACTAAAAATATCGGTCTTTCTTATTTTAACAATAGTAATTTATTTGTTTTAACATTTTCATATCATTTTAGATTTGTATTTTTGTTGCAGTTGTGTACCTAATAATTAAACAAAAAAAATGCTGCATCTTAAAAATATATTTTTACTCTTTCTCCTAATAAGTTTTTCATTGCTTGGACAAGAAAAGAGCACACTTAGTGGAACCATCTACGATGATTTAAATAATGAAACTTTAATTGGAGTATCTATTTATTTTCCTGGATTAAAAGCTGGCACCACTACTAATGATTATGGTTTTTACTCGATTACAATACCTAAAGGCAGTTATGCTATACAAGTTAGCTATTTAGGATATACCACGCTTATAGAAAATATAGCACTTTCAGAAAAGACCACAAGAAACTTTAATCTAAAGGAAGCTTCTAAAAATTTAGATGAAATAATTATCGAAAGTAATATTGAAAAATTGAATTTAAAAACGCCTCAAATGAGCGTTAACAATTTAACTTCTTCTACTATAAAACAAATTCCTGTGGTTTTAGGAGAAGCAGATATTATAAAATCTTTAATTCTATTGCCAGGAGTTACAAGTGCCGGAGAAGGTGCATCTGGGTTTAATGTAAGAGGTGGTGCTGCAGATCAAAATTTAATTTTATTAGATGAAGCCATTGTTTTTAATTCATCTCATTTATTTGGTTTTTTCTCTGTATTTAATCCTGACGTAATTAAAAATGTAAAATTATATAAAGGAGGTATTCCTGCAAAGTATGGCGGAAGATTGTCTTCTGTATTAGATATTTACCAAAAAGAAGGAAATAGTAAAGATTTTAACGTTACCGGAGGTATTGGCTTAGTTTCATCTAGATTATTAATTGAAGGGCCTCTAGAAAAAGAAAAAAGTTCTTTTTTAATTGGTGGTAGATCTTCCTATGCACATTTATTTTTACCTCTTTTTGATAACGATAACAAAGCATATTTTTACGATTTAAATACTAAAATAAATTATCGGTTTAACGACCAGAACAATGTATTTCTATCTGCATACTTTGGTAAAGATGTATTCGGCATTAGCGACAACTTCGTAAATAATTACGGTAATACTGTTCTAAACTTGCGCTGGAATCATCTATTTACAGACAAGCTATTCTCAAACTTATCTTTAATATACTCAGATTATTTCTATGGACTAATTTTAGATTTTGTTGGTTTTGAATGGGATTCTGGAATTACTAATTACAATCTTAAATATGATTTCAATCATTATATAAGTGAAAAAGTAAAATTAAGTTATGGTATTAATAATATTTACATCAAATTTAATCCAGGAAAAATAAGACCTAATAGAGAAGATTCTGGTATTGTTTCAGAAAAACTAATTGACAAATATGCCAATGAATTTGCAGCTTATATCGATGCGGAACATAAAGTAAGTGATACTTTTAGATTGCAATATGGTATTCGATTTAGCAATTTTACACGTTTAGGGCAAGAAGAACTAAACACCTATGCAAATAATGAAGCTGTAATTTATAATCAAGAATCTAAAAAATACGAATCTGCTATAGCAACAGGAACAGATAATTTTAAAAGAAGTGATGTCATTTCTAGTTTTAACAACTTTGAACCAAGGGTGTCTATGTCTTATAGATATGATGATAATACGTCTATAAAAGCGAGTTACAATAGAATGGTCCAATATTTACATTTGCTCTCTAACACCGCATCTCCTACCCCTTTAGATATTTGGGCCCCAAGTGGTAAATATATAAAACCTCAATTATTAGATCAATATGCTATTGGTTATTTTAAGCGCTTTAAAGAAGGAATATATACTTTAGAAACCGAAGTATTTTATAAAGATATTCAAAACAGAATAGACTATATAAATGGTGCAAACTTAGTTGCAAACAACGAAATTGAAACGGTAATTTTAAATGGAAAAGCAAGAGCCTACGGTTTAGAGGTGTTATTTAAAAAGAATGAAGGAAATTTTCAAGGCTGGATTGCATATACCCTTTCAAGATCTGAACAATTAACCAAAGGAAGAACTGAAAACGAACCAGGAATTAATAATAGTAACTGGTACAGCACACCTTTTGATAAAACGCATGACTTCTCTGTAAATGCAAGTTATCAATTCAGTGAAAAATGGAAATTCAATTCTAACTTTGTTTTTCAAACTGGGCAGCCTGCAAATTACCCTGTTAACCAGTACGAATATCAAGGTCTAAACGTACCAGTATATGACGCTAATAGAAGAAATGCAAACAGACTTCCAGCATATCATAGATTTGATGTTTCTGCGACATTAACACCTGAAAAAAACAAAAATAGAACTTGGCAAGGCGAATGGGTCTTTGGTATTTATAACGTATACGGAAGACAAAATGCCGCTTCATTAGCTTTTAGACAAAACACAGAAACTCTTAGAAATGAAGCTGTGCAAACCTCTATATTCGGTGTTGTGCCTTCTGTAACCTACAATTTTAAATTTTAACACATGAAAAAGATATATATATACACTATTTTAACAGTATTACTTTTCTCTAATTGTGAGAAAGTAGTAGATATAGATGTACCTACAATTGAACCCAAGTTAATTATTGACGCTTCTTTTGAAGTGCTGTTTAATGAATCTCCTGTCAAAGCTAATGTGGTTGTAAAATTAAAATTATCTACAGACTATTTTGATGACACCATACCAACGGTATCCGATGCAATTGTGTTTTTGACGAATACAGCAGACAACGCTGTTATTAACTTTTCGGATGTAAATTTAAACGGTAACTTCACACCAATAATTAATTTCATTCCAAAAGATGCTATTGCATATGAATTGACCGTAATTTATAAGAATGAAATATATAAAGGAAATGCGACTAAAGTAAAATCTACAAAGATAGATAGCGCCATTCAAGGAGATGAAACCTTATTCTCTGGAAAAGAAATTGAGGTAAAGGTGGCTTTTAAAGACAATGTTGATAATGAAAATTACTATTTATTCAATTTTACAAATAACTTATTTTTACCACTAGAGGATCGTTTCTTCAATGGTACAAATTACAATTTCTCTTTCTTTTATCAGGAAGAAGAAATAGAAGTACCTACAAATGTAACAGTAACAATGTCTGGTATAACAAAAGATTATTTTACATACTTTAGAATACTTCAAAACCAAAGTGGTACAAGTGGTGGTGGACCTTTTCAATCGGTACCATCGTCATTATTAGGCAATGTAATTAATACATCAAATGAAGCCAATTTTCCTTTAGGTTATTTTCACATTTCAGAAACAGATACCATTAACTTAGATTTAGTTGAAAAAAACTAAAACTTCACTTTAAATCATCATTCCAGAATACAAAAAAATAGTATTTTTGAATGATGACTTTTATAAAAACTACAGAACAAGACTCCAAATACAACCATCTTGAGAAGATGTCTGTATCAGATTTATTAAGTAATATTAATAATGAAGATAAAACGGTACCTCTAGCAGTTGGCGAATCTTTACAACAAATAGCTGCTTTAACCGAACAAATTGTTGAAAAACTAAAAAATGGCGGTAGATTATTTTATATTGGAGCAGGAACTTCAGGTAGATTAGGTGTTGTAGATGCCTCTGAATGCCCACCTACTTTTGGCGTTTCCTATGAACTTGTAATAGGTATTATTGCAGGTGGAGAGATTGCTATTCGAAAAGCTGTTGAATTTGCAGAAGATTCTAAAACACAGGGTTGGTTAGATTTGCAAGCGCATCAGGTATCTGACAAAGATGTTGTTATAGGCATTGCAGCCTCAGGTACCACACCTTACGTTATTTCAGCATTAGAAAAATGCAATGAACACAATATTATAACGGGTTGTATTGCTTGTAATAAAAACAGTCCTTTGGCAACTGTTTCTCAATTTCCAATAGAGGTAGTTGTAGGATCAGAATTTATAACAGGTAGTTCTAGAATGAAAGCAGGAACTGCACAGAAATTGGTGTTAAATATGATTTCTACGGCAACAATGATTCGTTTAGGTAAAATAAAAGGTAATAAAATGGTAGACATGCAATTGTCTAATAATAAATTGGTAGAAAGAGGTCAAAAAATATTAGCAATAGAATTAAATATCAACCAAAATGAAGCGGCCCAATTATTAAAGAAATATGGTAATGTTAGAAATTCAATTAAAAACTACAAGAAATGAGCACTAATATAAATTTACTTGGAAAAGGTCTAAAACATTTAGCTGTTTTATTACTCTTATTTATTGCTTCACCTGTTTCACTTACTGTCGGTTTTAAAGCTTTGAAAAAATTTGAAAATACACCTAAAGAAATGTTGTCTTATCTTATTTTAGGAGCAGCGGCTGTGTTAATTATCTTCACTATATTCTTTGCATTTAAAACCTTTAAAATTTTATTAAACGCTATTTTTAATAACTAGCAGAATGATAAATTCTAATGGAATTATTATAATTCTAGCATATCCAGACACCATTGTAAGGCCTGCTTACTGGGAAAAATTAAGTAACTTTTGGCCTAAAATTGGAGTTGGTGGAGAGCACGCAGTGCAAGCAGGACATGCTGCTTTATTATTAATTCAGAAAAACAATGCAGTCATAAATTATTATGACTTTGGCAGGTATATTACCACCTACGGCAACGGCAGAGTGCGCTCTAAAGAAACAGATCCTGAACTAGAAATTTCTATTCTTGCCAAATTTGAAAATGATACCCTCTTAAATCTCGAAGAAATTTTACTTTGGATCGAAAATCATCCCGAAAAAACACATGGAGACGGTAGGTTAGTTGCCAGTATTCATGAAGAAATAGATTTTAACAAAGCAGCTAGTTTTATTCATGAATTAATTGACAAAAAAGAACTTCCTTATGGTGCTTTTACAAAGAACGGAACCAACTGTGCAAGGTTTGTTTCCGACACCATTATTGCTTCTTCTCAAAATAAAAAGATTGGTAAACAATTAAAAAAATCGAACTTACTAACCCCAAGTCCTATTGGAAATGTAATAAAAGCAAATACCAATAATACAATATACACCACTTATAACCAACATCTTACCAATTACAAAAACAGGTCTGTAGTAAAAGAATACAAATCTACCTTTTTTAATAAATTTAAGGGAGAGCCTAATCTAAAGGGAACAGAACACCCAGATATAGCTGCTTTCGAATTAACCAGCGGAACTTGGTTAGGAGGTTTAGGAAGTGGAGCTTGGTTTAATCTTGAAGAAAAAGTAACTTCTGAAACTTACAAAATATCAAGACATACTTCTAAAGGAATAAAAGACTTTGAGGGCTTATTTTTCCTAAAAGAAACCAATTTTAATCCCTCAGAAGTATATAAATTTACACACCCAACAAGCTGTAAAGAAGTCTATATAGCCCAAAAAAACAACATCTTTTGTTTACTAAAGATTAAATAGATACATTTACTTTACCTCTTAAACACACATTTATTTTTATAGATATCAATTAACTTTAGAGCTTATAAGTAATTGAAATAAAACACCTTATACCCTAATTACAATACCTAAAAATACGATACTACCTTTTTGGCACGTTCTTTGAAAATATGATATCAAATGCGGAAGTCGAAAAGTAATAAGAGTAGACAAAACCCTTAAAACAATATATTATGAAAAAAGGTATACTAATAGTATTAGGAATGTTCTTAATGGTTTCTGCTGTTGAAGCCAAAAATGACAACTATCGACCAAAAAGTAATAAAGTTAATTATTCCTATGAAAATTCTGTTCCATTTATAACAAGAGGTATCGAATTTTTTGTTTTCATCAATGGAGATTTTGATTTCAATTCTAACTTCAGCAATGCGTATTCCGATTACAATAATAGAAATAACATAACGATAGCTAGAGATTATAATGGCAAGATTAAAAGAGTTGGCCCTGTTTCTATAGCATACGATTTTCGAGGAAATGTTTCTAGAATTGGTGCTATTTCTATGAAATATTATAGAAATAAATTAACAAATGTTGGCCATTTAAAAGTTCGCTATAATCGTTGGGGTAATCCTGTGTTTTTTGGAAATGTAAAAAATCATTTCTACGATGTTAACGGACTAAAAATAAATCTTAATATCGGTGTCGTTTGTAGCTATAACGATGCTTATTTTTTTAGGAATGATTTTAGAAGAAATTATACACAATTTAGAGAGGACAGTAGGTTCTTTTATTATAAAGCAAATAGAAATGCAAACATTGGCAAAAGAAACAAAATCTTAAAAAGAAGAAAACCAGCAGCTTCACATAGAAACAATACTATGTATGAGAAACGTAAAAACACTTCTTATAGAAATGGTAATACTTTAAGAAAAAATACCACAAGAGATATTAGAGGTCTAAATATTGATAAAAAAAATACATTAGACACTAGAAGAAATGAAATAAGAAAAACTAAAAACACTTCTTCTAGAAAAAATAGGAGACCTTCTAAAACTAGAAATAGTAGCGCTAGAAGCACTCATAAAGAAAGAACACAAAAAAGAGGTTAAAGCTAGTATTTTTATTTTATTAAAAAAGTAAAACCTAAAAGTTCAATTTTTATATAAATTAGACTTTTAGGTTTATGAATATCTTGAGTTATTTGTATATGACAAATAAAACAAAGCTTATTGGTAAATAAGCCAAGCTTTTAAAAAAAAAAGCAGCTCATAAATTAGCTGCTTTTCTTACTAATATAATTTAAAAAATTATCGAATTAACTTCTTGTATTTAATCCGTTTTGGCATTAAATCTCCACCCAAACGGTTCTTTTTATTTTCTTCATATTCAGAGAAAGATCCTTCAAAGAAATACACCTCACTATTTCCTTCAAAAGCTAATATATGTGTACAAACTCTATCTAAGAACCATCTATCGTGACTAATAACAACTGCACAGCCTGCAAAATTTTCTAAACCTTCTTCTAAAGCTCTTAGTGTATTTACATCCAAATCGTTTGTTGGCTCATCTAATAATAAAACATTTCCTTCTTCTTTTAAGGTCATTGCTAAATGCAACCGGTTCCGTTCACCACCAGAAAGAGTATTTACTTTTTTATTTTGTTCACTTCCAGAAAAATTAAAACGACTTAAATAAGCACGAGAGTTTACCTGCTTACCACCCATCATTACTAAATCTTGTCCGTCAGAAAAATTCTGCCAAATTGTTTTCTCAGGATCTATATTAGAATGTGCTTGATCTACATATGCTATTTTTGCAGTTTCTCCTACATTAAAGCTTCCTGCATCGGGCTTCTCCTCACCCATGATCATTTTAAATATAGTAGTTTTACCTGCACCGTTTGGACCAATAATACCTACAATTCCTGCCTGTGGCAAGTTAAATTCTAAATTTTCATATAATAGTTTATCTCCAAAAGCTTTAGAAACCCCACTTGCTTCAATAACATTTGTTCCTAAACGTGGACCGTTTGGTATATATATTTCAAGTTTTTCGTCTACCTGCTTTTGGTCTTGACTCATTAACTTGTCATAATTCTTTAAACGTGCTTTTTGTTTAGTTTGTCTTCCTTTAGCACCTTGTCTTACCCATTCTAATTCTCTTTCTAATGTTTTCTGACGTTTAGAAGCTGTTTTGCTTTCTTTCGCCATTCTTTGAGATTTTTGATCTAACCAAGAAGAGTAATTCCCTTTCCAAGGAATGCCTTCTCCTCTATCCAATTCTAAAATCCAACCAGCTACATTGTCTAAGAAATATCTATCATGCGTTACGGCAATAACAGTACCTTTATATTGTGCTAAATGATGTTCTAACCAATGAACAGACTCTGCATCTAAATGATTGGTAGGTTCATCTAATAATAAAATTTCTGGTTCTTGTAATAGCAATCTACAAAGTGCAACTCTACGTTTCTCTCCACCAGAAAGCACTCCTATCTTTTTATCAGAGTCTGGTGTTCTCAGCGCATCCATTGCAATTTCTAATTTGGTGTCTAATTCCCAAGCATTTGCTGCATCAATTTTATCCTGTAATTCAGCCTGTTGCGCCATTAGCTTATCCATCTTATCTGCATCAGAATACACTTCTTCCAATCCAAACATGTCGTTTATTTTATTGTATTCATCAAGAATTGCAACAGTTTCTGCAACTCCTTCTTTTACAATTTCCAAAACTGTTTTTTCTGGATCCAACTGCGGTTCTTGTTCTAAATAACCAACATTATAACCTGGTGAAAAAGAAACGTCTCCTTGGTAATTCTTTTCTACACCCGCTATTATTTTTAGTAATGTCGATTTACCAGAACCGTTTAAACCAAGAATCCCGATTTTTGCACCATAGAAAAAACTTAAATAAATATCTTTTAAAACCTGTTTACCTGTTGATTGATAAGTTTTAGACAACTTATTCATCGAAAAGATAACCTTCTTATCGTCACTCATATCTTGTATTTTTTGAAATTTATTGTAGTTAAGGTTCGCTATTATGCGAATAAAAAATAATTAAACTCTTCCTTTTAAGGCGTTAAAAACCCAAGCAATAGCAAAGAAACCAATACCTACAGATGCAAAACCCCATCCTGCAATTTCATTATATCTAAAAGCACCCAACGCAATTAAACCTAACCCAACAAGTATCATTATAAATGTTGCCCAAGCAAGCACTGTATTTTTATTCATTCCCATATTTAGTTAGTTGTTGTAATTAATTAGTTGAGCGACAAATATCGGTATTTTGTTTCTTAAACTTGTAGAAAAGTATAGTTTTTAAAAACTTATAAATTATTAAAAATAGTTACTTATTAATACCTTCTACCACCCATGCCAGAACCTCCCCTTCTTCCTCTATTATTATTCATGCCAGAAGAGGGAGGCGCTATTTGTCTTTTAGGAGCCTTTGGTAATAATTTTCTTTTTTGTGCTCTCTGGTATTTTAACCACTTTTTAAACTGTTTTCTAGATAAAAAACTTTTTAAATCGTCATTTAAAGTCTTTTCATGAACAACTATGCTATCTCTAATTGGTACAATAGTAATTTCCACTTTTTTTCTAACTTTTTCTGCTAGGTCTCTATTAGAGTATAATTGTGTTCCTAAAGAATTTATAGTAAGCTCCAATTCTTGAAGTTTTGGAGTGTTCAAAAAAGATATTTTTTTAATTTTATTATTATAAATTTTTAAAGAATTGAAGGTTTTATTTTTTGTAATGTCATCCTTTACTTTTATCTCTTTTGGCACTTCCGTATAATTATAGTAAAAAATATGTGCAGAATTTTTAGCTACATATTTAGGAAACTCTGGAGCTTCTTGACTAAAAGAAAAATAACTTATAAATAATACTATTACTATTAATGATTTTTTCATCTTTTTAAATTTAAAAAACAAAAGTATAAAAAGATTTACAATTTAGCAGCTAATCTACAGCCTTGATTTATAGCTCTTTTTGCATCTAATTCTCCAGCAAAATCTGCACCCCCTATGACATTAACATTTTTACCCGCGTCTAGTAGTGGTTGATATAACTCTTTAAAGGGTGTTTGACCTGCACAAATAACAATATGGTCTACTTTTAAAATTTTATTTTCTTTATTTTGAACATAATGCAAACCTTCATCATCTATTTTAGTATAGGAAACTTCACTAATAAATTGAACCTTCTTCTTCTTTAAACTAGATCTATGAATCCAACCTGTAGTTTTACCCAAATTACCTCCAAACTTCCCAGCACTTCTTTTAAACATAAAAATCTCTCTTGGCGAAGGGTCAAATTCTGGTTTTACATCCTCAATTCCACTTCTTGCTTCAATAGACTTGTCGATTCCCCATTCTTTTAACCAGGCATCTATATTAAGGGAAGTTGATTCACCTATATGTGATAAGTATTCTGATACGTCAAAACCAATTCCTCCAGCACCGATTACGGCAACTCTCTTTCCTACTGGTTTTTTATGTTTTAAAACATCAATATAACTTAATACTTTTTCATGTTCAATCCCTTCAATTTTTAACGCTCTCGGTTTAATACCTGTTGCAACTATAATTTCATCAAAATCTGATTTCTGTAAATCATCTACAGAAACTTTTGTGTTTAATTTTAAAGTTACTTTGTGTAAAAGTATTTGTTTGTTAAAATAACGCAATGTTTCATAAAACTCTTCTTTACCAGGAATTTGTTTTGCCATATTAAACTGTCCACCAATTGCATTATCTGCATCAAATAAAGTGACTACATGACCTCTTTGCGCTGCAATTGTAGCTGCAGACAAACCTGCTGGTCCTGCACCAATTACTGCTATTTTTTTCTTGTTTGTGGTTTGTTCATACACTAATTCTGTTTCATGACAAGCTCTTGGGTTTACCAAACAACTGGCTACTTTTTGTTCAAAAACATGATCTAAACAGGCCTGATTGCAACCAATACATGTATTTATTTCATCTGCTTTTTCTTCTGCTGCTTTATTTACCCATTCTGGGTCTGCTAAAAAAGGACGTGCCATAGAAATCATATCCGCATCTCCGTCTGATAGTATTTTCTCAGCAGTTTCTGGCATATTTATTCTATTAGAAGTTATCAAAG
>JBLHGY010000025.1:0-16435 GCA_047616665.1 Polaribacter sp. | reverse complement strand
GTGAAGATTTAACAGATAAAAGTTTTAAGAATTATTTTCAAAAATCTTTACGAGGAGAAATTAGTGAAAAATAATTTTACTATTATATATATTATTTTAACATAAAATAGACCTATTTATTTTTTGAGGAGCAACAATTTTTTTGTTACTTGCCAATCTATTAAAATAAATAAATTGATTACTTTTACAAAAAACTTTAGAGTTTGAAGAACTTTTTGTTTATTTGAAAAAAAATTAAGATTTTTAACTTATTAACTATCAAAATTAAGAACAACAGAGATGAAAAAAGTAGTAAATGTCCTATCTGTAACAGGATTTATGTTTTTTGGAGCTATTCAATCAACTTTTGCGCAGGAAGCAGCAGAATCAAGAAATTTTCACCAAGAATTAAAACTTCGTTTTATAGAAGGTGGCCCAGTATTTATGGGAATTGTTTTAGTAGCCTTAATTTTAGGTTTAGCAATTGCAATTGAAAGAATTATTTATTTAAATTTAGCAACTACAAATACTAAGAAATTAGTAGCAGATGTAGATGAAGCTTTAAGTTCTGGTGGTGTAGAAGCTGCTAAAGAAATTTGTAGAAACTCAAAAGGACCTGTAGCATCTATTTTTTACCAAGGTCTAGACAGAGTAGACGAAGGTGTAGAAAATGCTGAAAAAGCAGTTGTTTCTTACGGTGGAGTTCAAATGGGACTTTTAGAAAAAAATGTTTCTTGGTTATCATTATTTATTGCTTTGGCTCCTATGTTAGGTTTCATGGGTACAGTAATTGGTATGATTGGTGCCTTTGATGCAATTGCACAAGCAAATGATATTTCTCCTGGAGTAGTAGCAGTAGGTATTAAAGTAGCTTTATTAACAACTGTATTTGGTTTAGTTGTAGCAATTATTCTTCAAATTTTTTATAATTATATCGTTTCTAAAATCGATAGTATTGTAAATAATATGGAAGATGCATCTATTCAGTTGATAGATTTATTGGTAAAGTATAAAAAATAATTTTATTATGAAAGATAATAAATTTTCAAAAATTATCACATACATTGTGACGGCAATAGCTGTTGTAGGTATCATCTTACTTGTAAGAGTGCTTATGGCAGGAGAAGATGCTGTAGAAAATGACGTGGCTGTACAAAATAGCGTAGTAAGCCCTCTAGTGTCTTTTTCTCAGTACTTATTATACGGAGTAGTAATAGTAACACTTGTGTTATCGTTATGGGGCTTGTTTAAAAATCCAGAGAATTTAAAAAAGACTTTATTAGGTTTAGTCGCTTTAGGTGTATTGTTTGTAGTAGCTTATTTTATGGCAGACAGTGATGTTGTTATTGATAACGCAAATAAAGTACTAGAGGGTGGAGAAGCAGGTTCTTCGATCAATCAATTTACAGGAGCTGGTATCTGGTTTAGTATCATTCTAGGAGGAATAGGTTTAACTTTCTTCGTTATAGATTTAGTTAAAGGATTAATAAAATCATAATATTATGGCAAGAAGAGAGAATCCAGAAATTAATGCAGGTTCTATGGCAGATATTGCCTTCTTGTTATTAATCTTCTTTTTAGTAACTACAACTATGAATGTAGATTCAGGGGTTTCTAAGAAGTTGTCGGAAAAACCACCAGAAGATTACGTACCACCAATTATAAAAGAAAAAAATATTTTTGAGGTAAATATCAATAGAAATAATGAACTTCTAGTAGAAGGAAGCAGAATGGATATTGATGAACTTAAAGATGCTGCAATTGCTTTTATAGACAATGGCGGTGGTGATGGTAAAATAGATGAAGGTGTGCCAACTGGTCCTTGTAATTATTGCAAAGGCGAGCGAAGTATAAAGTCTTCAGATCACCCAAACAAGGCTATTATTTCTGTGCAAAGTGATAGAGGAACAGAATATGGTACCTATTTAAAGGTTCAAAATGAGCTCATAAGAGCCTATTCTGATTTGCGTAACAGGCTTTCGAAAGAACGTTACGGGATCCCTTTTCCAGAGTTAGAAGATTCTTATAAGGATGATAGAGCTAATCTAGAATTAAAGAAAAAAGTTGAAGATATTAAGACAAGTTATCCAGAAATTATTTCAGATTCTGAGCCTACATCTTCTAATTAATTTTTAAAACACAGCTATATGTCTAAATTTAGAAAAAAGAAAAAAGGAATGCCAGCAGTAAATACGGCATCCTTACCGGACATCGTTTTTATGTTGTTGTTTTTCTTCATGGTAACTACTACAATGAGAGAAACAGAATTAAAAATTGAGAATCCAAGATTGCCAAATGCAACAGAAGTTAAAAAGCTAGAGCATAAAAGTTTGGTAAGTACCATCTATATTGGAAAATCTAAGGATGCAACAAGACACGGTACTGCTTATAATAGAATTCAGTTGAATGATAAAATAGCAACCGCAAATGATGTGCCTGCTTTTATTATAAACGAAAGATCTAAGGTTTCGGAAGCGGAAGTGCCATATATGACAACTTCTATTAAGGCGGATAAAGAATCTAATGTAGGTACAATTATTGATATTAGATTGAAACTAAGAGATGTAAATGCGTTAAAAATTAGTTATTCTGCTTCAAAGGCAGCAGAATAAACAATTTTTAATACTTGAATATAAAAGGATAATTCGAAAGAATTATCCTTTTTTTTGTAATGAATTTAACTTTCGTATAAAACGCGATTTGTTGTATCTTTCATATTCTTTATTTATAGCATGAGAAATCCATTTATTCTTTTACATTTTTTAGTAATTCCCTTTTTAACATTTGCTCAAAAAGATTCTTTGAGTCTAGGAGACAGGTATGCAGATGATCAAATTTATTTTTCAGTTTCTTATAGTCAATTGTATAATCAACCTACAGGAATAACAAAAAGTAACTTTTCATATGCGCTATCCGGGGGTTTTATAAAAGATATTATTTTGAATAAAAGTGGTACTATTGCTATTGCGGGAGGAATTGGTCTTGGATATGACTTTTTTAATCATGAATTAAAAGTTGACGAAATAGACGGAACTACTGTTTTTACGAATGACCTTACAACTTCTAAAAACATTTTTAAATCCTATAATTTAGAATTCCCTTTTGAGTTAAGATGGCGCACATCTACTGCTATAAAATATAATTTTTGGAGGATTTATACGGGTGTTAAATTCCTTTATAATTTAGATAATAATTTTCAATATATAGATGTTAACAGTAATCTGATTAAGCACAGAAAAGTATCTTCTTATAATAAATTACAATACGGTTTAACCTTATCTGCCGGTTATGATGCTTTTACTATGAATGTTTTTTATGGATTATCTCCTGTTTTCAAGAATGGTCTTCTAAACGAAAAAGCGGTGGATACGAAAATTTTAAAATTTGGATTAATCTTTTATTTTTTATAGGAAATTATACACTATAAAGGGTGCTATAAGACCAGAGAGAAAACCTAAATAAACTTCCTTAGGTTGGTGCATTTTTAAATGCAGTCTTGCATTAGCAACAATTCCTGCCAATAATATATTTCCAATAACTACTATAGGAAGACTATAGTTATAAATAAACCCTATCAAAATAAAGAATCCTGTCGATATTCCTAAGGATAATAAATGGATACTTATTTTTAACTGATATGCTAAACAGAGATATACGAAAGTTAGTGCGATACTAGAGGTGTAAAAAAGCAAACTAATATCCGTCATTTTAATATTATGCTCGATCGTATTTCCTAATAGGTAGAAAACAATAATCATTAGCGCAACTGGTACCTTTCTTTCTTTGATACCTTTTATATTAAAACTATGTATTAAGTTTAATTTTTTGAACAGTGCTAATATGAGAAGTGGTACAAGATAAGTAGTTATAAATATGAGCGCTAATAGTGCTGTTTTTTGTTTACTTGTATAGGAATTAGGAAGCACTAATAAATACAAAATTATACCAATAGTCGGCACCACAATAGGGTGTAATACTACAGAAATAGTCTTGTAAAATCGATACATTAAATTTCTTTTCTAAGTCGTGCTACTGGTAAGTCTAGCTGTTCTCTATACTTTGCAACAGTTCTTCTTGCAATAGGATAGCCTTTTTCTTTTAAAATACCAGCTAATTTTTCGTCAGTTAGCGGTTTCTTTTTATGCTCCTCTTCAATTACACTTTCTAATATTTTCTTAATTTCTTTGGTAGATACGTCTTCTCCTTGGTCATTTTTCATAGATTCAGAAAAGAACTCCTTAATCAATTTTGTTCCATAAGGTGTAGAAACATATTTACTATTTGCCACTCTAGAAACCGTAGAAACATCCATATGAATCTTATCAGCAATATCTTTTAAGATCATTGGTTTTAACTTGCGTTCATCTCCAGTTAAAAAATAATCATATTGATATTGCATGATGGTGTTCATTGTTATTAAAAGGGTCTGTTGCCTTTGTCTAATGGCATCTATGAACCATTTGGCAGCGTCTAATTTTTGTTTAATAAAAAAGACAGCATCTTTTTGTGACTTTGATTTTACTGTGGCTTCTTGATAGCCTTTTAGCATGTTGTTGTATTCTCTAGAAACATGCAGTTCTGGTGCATTTCTAGCGTTTAAAACCAAATCTAATTCGCCATTTAAAATTTTAATTGAAAAATCAGGAACAATTTGTTCTGCAATTTTATTGTTACCAGCGTAAGAGCTTCCCGGCTTTGGGTTTAACTTAGATATTTCCTTAATAACTTCTTTTAATTCGTCTTCTGAAATATGAAACTTTTCTTGTAATTTCTTATAATGCTTTTTAATAAAGTGGTCAAATGCAGTTTCTAAAATCTCAATAGACAAACTTCTATATTTTGTTTTGTCTTTCGCTTTTAACTGAATGATTAAGCTCTCTCTAAGATCTCTAGCCCCAACTCCCAAGGGATCTAAAGTATGTACTACTTTTTTAAGTACTATAATTACCTTTTCCTCTGTTGTAAAAACATTGGTTGTAAATGCTAAGTCATCTACTAAATCTATAATTTCTCTTCGGATATAGCCACTATCGTCAATACTACCAACTAAAAATTCTGCGATAGCTTGTTCTTCTTCGTCTAAACTAAAAGTGTTTAATTGATTTTTTAAAGATTGATGAAAGCTCGTTCCTGCTGCATAAGGTATATTTTTTTCTTCATCATCTTCCGAGTAATTATTAGCTTGAGTTTTATAATTCGGAATGTCGTCATCACTCAGGTATTCGTCGATATTAATGTCTTCTACTTCATCTTTCTCGGATCTATCATCACTATCATCATCAAATTCATTTGATAAATCATCATCGATATCTACAGATTCTTCTTTACCAGTATCTAAGGCAGGGTTTTCCTCTATTTCTTGTTTTAAACGCTCTTCAAATGCTTGTGTTGGTAATTGAATTAACTTCATCAGTTGTATTTGCTGAGGAGATAATTTCTGCAGGAGTTTGTAATGTAAGCCTTGTTTTAGCATATTTTTAAAGATACATAAATGAAATTAAAAATCGGCATTTTGCGGTGTCCTTGGAAATGGAATTACATCTCTAATATTTCCCATACCGGTTGTAAATTGAACGAGTCTCTCAAAACCTAAACCAAAACCAGAATGCACAGCCGTACCAAATTTTCTTAGATCTAAGTACCACCAAAGCTCTTTTTCGTCAATATTCATGGCTTTCATCTTTTCTACTAAAACATCATACCGTTCTTCACGTTGCGCACCACCTACCATTTCTCCAATTCCAGGGAATAAAACATCCATAGCTCTTACTGTTTTTCCATCTTCATTTAAACGCATATAAAATGCTTTGATGTCTGCCGGATAATCAAATAAAATAACTGGACATTTAAAATGTTTCTCCACTAAAAAACGCTCGTGTTCAGATTGCAAATCTGCTCCCCATTCGTTAATAGGGTATTGGAATTTTTTCTTTTTATTAGGTTTACAGTTTCTCAGAATATCGATTGCTTCTGTGTAAGAGACTCTTTTAAAATTGTTGTCAGCAACAAATTTCAACTTCTCTAACAAACTCATTTCACTTCTTTGCAATTGAGGTTTTGTTTTTTCCTCTTGCATAAAACGTTCATCTAAAAAGGCTAAATCCTCTTTACAATGCTCTAAAACATAAGTTAACACAGATTTTATAAAATCTTCTGCTAAATCCATATTCCCATCTAAATCCATAAAAGCAACCTCTGGTTCAATCATCCAGAATTCTGCCAAATGACGCGTTGTATTTGAATTTTCTGCCCTAAAAGTGGGCCCAAAAGTATATACTTTACCTAAAGCCATTGCATAGGCTTCTGCTTCTAACTGACCAGAAACGGTAAGATTTGTTTCTTTTCCGAAGAAATCTTTGGTATAATCTATTTTTCCGTCTTCTGTAACCGGTGCTTTATTATCTTCAAATGACGTAACTCTAAACATTTCTCCTGCTCCTTCAGCATCAGAACCTGTAACAATTGGCGTATTTACATAATTAAATCCATTTTCTTGAAAGTATTTATGAACTGCAAAAGAGAGCTTAGATCGCACTCTCATTACCGCGCTAAATGTATTTGTTCTTACACGCAGGTGTGCGTTTTCTCTTAAAAACTCAAAACTATGTTTTTTAGGTTGTATTGGGTATTCATCGGCATTCGAATCTCCTAGAATTTCTATCTTTGATACTTGAATCTCAACAGATTGTCCTTTACCTTGACTTTCTGCAATAATTCCTTTGATAGATAATGCTGCTCCTGTTGTAATTCTTTTTAATGTTTCTTCTGGTGTATTTTCAAAATCAATTACACACTGTATGTTGTTTATTGTAGAACCGTCATTTAAAGCAATAAAACGATTGCTTCTAAAAGTTCTAACCCACCCTTTGATAATCACCTCTTGTAAAACTGAACCTGATTTTAATAAATCTGCTACGCTATTTTTTATCATGATTTATAAGTGTATTGTATTCGAAAATTATCTTTTTATAAAGAGTAAAGATACTTTATTGTTACAAATTAAGCAACCAATGAAAGGGCAATAATAAGGTGTATCCTATTTTGTTTTTTCTTCTTTAGGAGGGAAAATTTTCATTTTAGGCTCTTTAAATACTTTTTTATTTGCAATTTTCTTTTCAAAAGTTAATAATAAAGAGGGCAGTAATAATAAGTTGGAAACCATGGCTAATAATAATGTTACAGAAACGAGACCACCTAAGGCTATTGTTCCACCAAAACTAGAAAGAGTAAAAACTAAAAAACCAAAAAATAACACAATAGAAGTATAAAACATGCTAACTCCAGTTTCTCGCAATGCAGAATAAACAGAG
This sequence comes from Polaribacter sp., assembly GCA_047616665.1. Lineage (GTDB taxonomy): Bacteria > Bacteroidota > Bacteroidia > Flavobacteriales > Flavobacteriaceae > Polaribacter. Next base: position 9,146 of record JBLHGY010000025.1, on the reverse strand, counting down.
GGTTTAATCTTCCATTTGTTGGCAATAAGTTCCTGTCTATATTTTGCTAGAAAATGAATTGTATCGTCTACGGAAATACCAAAGGCAATACTAAACACTAATATGGTAGATGGTTTTATAGGTATGTTTAAAAAGCCCATTAAACCCGCTGTAATTAGTAATGGCAACATATTTGGTATCAATGAAATTAAAATCATTTGTGGTGATCTAAACATCCAAGCCATAAAAATGGCAATTAATAAAATAGCCAGTGATAAAGAAATTACTAAGTTTTTAATTAAATAGTTTGTTCCTTTTATAAAGACCAAGGCTTTACCAGTTAATGACACAGTATACCTATCTGCTGGAAATTCTTTTGCTATTACTGTCTTTAAGCGCTCTTGAATAATATCCATTTTTTCTGTACCAATATCTTTCATGAAAGTGGTAATTCTAGCATAACGTCCGGTAGAATCTACAAATGTTTTTAGCATTCCAGTATCGCTGCTGGAGTTTTTAGAATATGAAAATATATAGCTTTGTTCTTGATTTGTTGGTAATTGGTAGTATTTCGGATTTCCGTTATAATACGCCTGTTTTGAGTACTTTACTAAATTAACTACAGAGATTGGTTTTGATAATTCAGGAAAGCTTTCTATTGTTTCGTTCAGCTTTTCCATCTTTTTTAAAGTGGATAGCTTCATAACACCTTTACTTTTTTTAGTATCGATTAAAATTTCTAAAGGCATTATTCCTCCAAATTCTTTTTCGAAGAATTTAATATCTTTATAGAAATCTGTGTTTTTGGGCATGTCTTCAATTAAACTTCCAGAAACCGTAATTTTATAAACACCAATAATACTTAATACAATTACTAAAACAGTAGCAAAATATATAGTAATTCTATTGGTTCTCACCATTTTTTCCATCCAATTAACCACATTCTCAATCCATTTTGTTTCTAAATGGCTTAAATGCTTTTTCTTTGGAATTGGCATGAAACTATAAATAATTGGGATGATTAATAGGGCCAATATAAAAATACTGATAATATTTACTGAAGCCAAAATTCCGAATTCACGCAGTAAATTACTTTTCACAAAAACAAAGGTTGCAAAACCAGATGCTGTTGTAATATTTGTCATTAAAGTTGCATTACCAATTTTAGAAATTACGCGTTGTAAAGCTTTCGCTTGCTGCCCATGTTTCTTTATTTCTTGCTGATATTTGTTAATAAGGAAGACTGCATTTGGCACGCCAATGACAATAATTAAAGGTGGTATTAATGCAGATAATACCGTTATTTCGTAACGGAATAAACCAATAAAACCAAAAGCCCAGATAACACCAATTATAACCACTAATAGTGTAATGAATGTAGCTCGAAAAGATCTAAAGAAAAAGAAAAATATAAGTGCTGTAATTCCCAATGCACCGCCAACAAACAGCATGATTTCATCTTGAATATTTTGGGCATTTAATGTTCTAATATATGGCATTCCAGAAACGCGCACATCTAAATTAGTTGCTGCTTCGAATTTTTTTATTGCAGGTATTAAAATCTCAAAAATAAAGTCTCTTCTTGCTGGTGTATTTATAATTTCCTTTTTAATATAAATAGCGGTCTGTAAAGTACCCGTTTCTTTGTTGTAGAGTAAATTATCATAAAAAGGAAGCTTTTCAAAGAGTTCTTTTTTAATTGTATTTACTTCTTCTTTTGTAGTAGGGTTTTCACTGTATAAAGGCTCTAGAATAAACTTTCTCTTTTTTCTGTCTGCTTTTAGCTTCTTTACATCAGCAATAGAAATTGTAAAGTCAATTTCTTTTCTTTCATTAAATTGCGCTACTAATTTATTCCAAGCATTAAACTTTATAGGTGTAAAGACAGTTGAATCTTTAACCCCAAGAATAACTAAATTACCTTCCTCTCCAAAAATTTGTAGAAATTTATTATATTCTATATTGGCTTCATGATCTTCTGGTAGTAAATTTGCCTCGGTATATGAAAATTTCATATACTTCATTTGGGATGCTAATAAACCCGTAATAATTGCGATACTTATTAAAACCAAGTAACGGTTTCTTAAAATAATACCCGCAATTTTTGTCCAAAAATTCATAAAAAATAATTTGTGCAAATATAACTATATTCCAAATGAGTTTTAAGCAAAAAAAAAGGTGTTTTTTAAAAACACCTTTTTTATAATTTGACAGTTTCTTAAACAGTCATAATTTCTTTTTCTTTTACAGAAAGTGTTTCTTCTATAATTTTCACAAAAGAATCTGTAAGCTTTTGTACTTCTGCCTCAGAGTCTTTTTTTAAATCGTCTGAGATATCTGTTTTCTTAATATCGTTATTGGCATCTTTTCTAGCGTTTCTAATACCAACTTTTGCATGTTCAGCTTCAGCTTTTGCTTGCTTTGCCAATCCAATTCTTCTTTCTTCAGTTAATGGTGGTACATTAATCATAATAATATCACCATTGTTCATTGGATTAAAACCAAGATTTGCAATCATAATGGCTTTCTCAATTGGTTGTAACATATTTTTTTCCCAAGGTTGTATTGCAATTGTTCTTGGATCTGGTGTTGTAACATTTGCAACTTGCCCTAATGGTGTTTGAGAACCGTAATAATCTACCATTACATTCGCTAACATTGCAGGGGTTGCCTTACCAGCTCTAATAGCTCTTAATTCTTTTTCTAAATGAGCAATAGCGCTAGTCATTGCTTCTTTAGTTGTGTCTAATATAAATTCTATTTCTTCGTTCATCTTCTTCTTAATTTAAAGATTCTATTTTATTTGGTGTCAACAATTGTACCTATTTTTTCTCCAGAAACTAATTTTAATAGATTTCCGTTTGTATTCATATCAAATACAATAATGGGCAATTTATTTTCTTCACTTAATGTAAAGGCAGTCATATCCATTACTTTCAAACCTTTTTCTATGACTTCCTTAAAGGTAATCGTTTCATATTTAACGGCACTTTCGTCTTTCTCAGGATCTACGTTATAGATTCCATCTACACGAGTTCCTTTTAAGATCGCATCTGCATGCACTTCTATCGCTCTTAGAACAGCAGCTGTATCTGTTGTGAAATAAGGGTTTCCTGTTCCAGCTCCAAAAATAACAACGCGTCCTTTTTCTAAATGTCTTATTGCTTTTCTTTTAATATAAGGTTCTGCAACTTCTTTGATTTCTAAAGCTGTTTGAAGTCTTGTATGAACGTCTTCGTCTTCCAAGGCACTTTGCAAGGCTAAACCATTTATACAGGTAGCTAGCATACCCATATGATCTCCCTGTACACGATCCATTCCATTGGCCGCACCAGCAACACCTCTGAATATATTTCCACCGCCAATAACAATGGCAACTTCGACACCTTTTTCTACTACTTCTTTTATTTCTTTTGCATATTCAGCAAGTCGTTTAGGATCAATTCCATATTGTCTATCGCCCATTAAGGCTTCTCCGCTTAATTTTAAAAGAATTCTTTTGTATTGCATAGTTTTTTTTCTGAGTAGTGCAAAATTACGTTTTTTTTTTGATTATCTTTTTTTTGGTCAAAAAAAACTTGCTTTCAGATACTGTGAAAACGAGGTTTTTTAATATGATCACAGAGTTTCGAATTTTATCTTATACCTTTAAAGTTAATATTTTGAAATGTTATTATTAACTCGCCTTGCGCAAGAATAATTCGAATTTAAGCTATTGATACCAGTTTAACCTACTAATGTCGCAATAAATCGTTTCTTTTTCGCTTACTTTTTATGAAACAAAATTATCGTAACTATAGCTATACTGCCTGTTTTTAATTTCAACGAATCAAAAAATAATTAAGTTCGCTTTTTGCAACGGTCTTGACTTCATTTTTCACTTAGCCACCCTTTAGGCAAACGGCACAAAAAACTACACACTTGTTATAAGCGAATGTGCAGAGAAAGACAACTGTTGTTTACATTTCTTTTCCTAGAAAAAGTACCCGCAAACAATAATACTTCCGAGAGAGCTATTCGTAATGTAAAAGTCAAACAAAAAATATCAGGGCATTTTAAAAAAGAAGAAACAGCTCAAAACTTCGCGAAAATTAGATCTGTAATTGATACATCAATTAAAAATGGTTTAAATGTCTTGGATGCTCTAGCTCTTATTGCTGAATTTGAGTTTCAATTTAAAAACTGATTAGTTACCCGATAAGAAGGATGTCATTTAATTGGTGAAGCTTTGTTAAATCACGTCGTAGATCATCTATTTGGCTGAATACTGATACTAGTTTATTTGTTGTCTTAAAAATGTATATTATATTGATAATCAATATAATATACATTTTAAGCTAAAAGAAACAATTAAATATACTCTTTTGAGTAAATATTTATGCCTTTTTTAGATGCGTTTGCCCTGAGGGGGTAGAAATTTTTAAACGTTATAATAAAAATATTTAACTTTAAAAACTCGATAATGACTGATTCTGATGGCAGAACGCCAAATAACCTAACAGCCACTGAAGAAAACAATAGTTCTTTTAGATTAGGTGGTAAAGACAAGTTACCTCTAACCACAAAATTAAAACAAAATCCTACGAATTTTAAAAAAAGACTTTTAGAATTGACAAAAATTATCGCTAAAAAATTGCTTTCCATAGTAAAATTTTTACCCATTACATTATTTGGGATAGCAAAAGTAGTAATAAAATCGATAATATATTCTGCAATACAACTTAGTTTATTGGCCGTTTCAGCAATAAAATTTATTATAAAAAAAGGAATTTTACAAGCCACAAAAATTTTAGCAAAAGCAGTACTAAGTGGAATAAAAAGGATTGGAAAAGAAATAGTAACTTTTGGGAAAAATGTGAAAGAATTACCAAGTTTAATTGCAATACTTATAGAAAAAACACCCAAAGACATAAAGAAGATACTCGCTGCTATCAAAAAGGCTTCAGATTTAACCCCCCCAGTTGACGGAAGAATTCAAAAAGGTGTAATTGTTAGCACAGAAACACAACATGACTTTACAAAAAACTTGTTTGAAACTGTTAAAGAGAGATTCTTAAAAATTGACGCTTTAGATTTTAAAAAAGATTTAAAAAAATGGTTAAGCTCAGCTTCGAAAAGATCTAGGCTTGTTGTTGTCGAAACAGAAAACCAGAAAGTAGGTGATTTAGCAGATTTAATATTTGATGGTACTTCTCTTGATCGTGTTGTATTAGTTGGTTTAAAGGAAAAACAATCTAAGATATTAAAAATTGAGCTAATAGATAAATACTTGGGTAGATTTTCAGATAATAAAATAGGTGAATTAAAGAAGACGCTAAAAGAAAATAAAAATTATAATATTTATAATAATCCGCTCCCGGCCCTTCTTTCAAAAAGGAAAAGAAAGGATAATAAAATTATAGATGTAACAACGTTAGAGTTGAAAAGTATAGATGCAAATAGACTTGATTTTATTAAATCATTTGCCAAAAATTCGGACGAAGAGAAGAACTTTGAGGGTGTTTTAAAGGGTTGTAGCTTGAAAGAGTTAATGGGTCCGCATATGTATCAAGAAAGTTCAGACTTAAACTTTGACAAAATTAAAGAATGGGACGATAATTTTCATGTAAATATTGAAGAAGTATTTGGTTACGGTAAAAACAACAAATTAGCCAAAGATGCTCTAGTATTATCCAGAAAAATTGACGTACCTGTTTTTTCTTTAAGGTCGGAGGGTTTCGAAACTTGTCCTAGAGATGACAAGGGACTTCAAGATCAAGGAGTATGGACAGGAGCTGTAAAAAGCACGGATTTTGTTAAAAAAATAACAGCGGGTCTCACGACAAAAGATTTTTTCGAAAAAAGAGAAGAAAATTCAGATGCATATAAAGATATTAAAATCTCCAAAAATTTTAAAGAATTATTTGATTTAGATTCAGTAAGAGAATTAATGAAAAGTGATAAAGGCTATTATAGAGCAATAGACAAAAATAAAATTGACTTACTTAACGAAGATGACATTGATTATTTTAAAGAAATATTTTTGTCTCAAGGTTCATATGCTTCAGCCACTCCTCTAGGAATTTCCAGAACTATCTCATCTGCAGCGTCACAATTAGCTGCAAAAAAAGCAGAAGGTGTGGCAACTTCTCTGAAATATAATGCGATTAACGTGCCTACATCATCGGCCATAGAGGTAGAGTTTACAGGTGGTACTATATCGTTGGATGTTGGGGGTGATATTATAAAGGAAGAATTAGATAAAGGGAATTCTTATAGATTGATGTATCAAAATATGTTAGGAAAGATTGTTACCGAATATCCAGAAATAGATATGCAAGAAGCTTTAAAAATAGCTTTTACCCAAACTGTCAGTGCTTATATCGATATTGAAAAGGGGAGTAGAATGATAAATGAACTAGAAAGAGGAAAATTAGGCGCAAATCAATGGAGGGAATTTGGTGTAAAAGAGATGAATAATATAATAGACTGCAACAATAAGGCAATAGAAATTTTTAGTAAAGGAGGTTATATTTTTGGTGCTCAACTTAGCTTACAATTTGCAAGTGCAATCCATCCAGCTCTAGGCGCGCTTGCATTTGGTGCCAGCGGGGCAAATATTGTTCCTTGGTCTATGAACGCTGCAGCGGCTGCCTCGGGTTTACAAGGATTAAATGTACAAATACAGGCTCTTAGAGACCATACCACAAATACAAATACTGCATTCTCTACTGCAAGCAGTATGAAGTATGACGCCCAACAAGAACGAGCTTTGCTAGTGGATATAGCAGTATCTCGTTTTAATAATCATTTAGACACACACAAAATTAATAAAGGTGATGCAGAACTAGATCTATCTGAACTTAATCGTAAACAAACATGTGACGTGAGTCTTTGTAAATCAAAGGATTATAGCGATAAATATGATGATAAGCATAAAGATCAGATGATTGCCGAAATAAAACAAATTACCGAAAAAGAAAATTCTACAGGTTTGGTAGATTTACCTCCGAATGGTTTATATACTGAAGAGGTTCAAGAAGAGCATGTTAATAAAATGCTAGATATTCAAGCAGGAAGATCAAAGGAGATTTCCGAAATAATGTACAACAAAAATATAATTTCATGGGCCCAATCTGCCTCAGCTAGAGCAAGATTAGTTATTATTGAACCAAACATCTCTAATAGTGGTGATAATAATATAATTAAACTAGCCAAGATTGCCTTTAATGCGTCTCCACTAGAGCGTGTTTTAATTACCGGATTAGACGATACAAAGAAAAGAGAGGATTTAGAAAATGCTCTTAAAGGTTTATGGAAAAAAAAATTAAAAGGTGTTGCATCAGACAACGAAAAGGATACCCCGGAAAAATCAGCAAATATCGAGCAAAACATTAAATTTTTTCTGAATCATTTTAGTCAACCAGGAAAAAATACAACTGTGGAAGAACTTTTAGATAAATTAACGTTGGAAGAACTTTTAGGACCGCACCTTTACAAAACAGATAATGATATTTCTTTCAAATCAATGAATGAGCATTTTCAGTTTTTTGACGTAACTGTTGAAGAAATATTATTAGTTGGAAATAGGAACGAATTGATTACAAATTTAGCAGATTTAAGCCAGAATTGTAAAAATAAACCAGCTACTTTTTCAGTAAAATCTCAAGTAATTATGCCAGGAGACGAGCTATGGAAATGCCACGCATTAAAGCCTGCAGATTTTATTGAAAATGTAGCTAAAGGGCTAGGCCCAAAAGATATAATTGGCCTTAAGGAAGACTCTAGTAATGAAACTGTCACTAAAACTTATGAGAATATTAAGATTTCACCAATTTTTCAAAAATTGTTTGATATTGACTTTATCGAGAAAATATTAGGTGAAAATCCTACAGAGGAGCACAAGATATATCAAAAAGATCTGGATTATTTTAAAGAAATAATGTTTGACGAGTGCCTATATTCCGCAGATACGAGTCCTCTAGCCTTACCTAAAACAATGTCTAAAGCCTCTTCAATATTGCTTGCATTGGGCACTAGAAATATATCAAATCATCTGTATCCAAATATGATTGGTTATGCACGTAATGCCATTCTAGAAGTTGTATATGCAAATGTTTCTTCGACCATGGATGCAGGAACAGATATGATTAAGGAACGTATAGATAAAAAAAATCAGTACAAAGGGTTATTTGACAATTTATTAAATATAGCAATTCATGGCAAGACCAAAGAGGGTGAAGATAAACCAAATATGGAAGAAAACATATGCTCAAGTTTTCTAAAAACTTTAGAATGTTACAACAACAATGAAAATATAAATAAGGACATACAAGAAGTTATAAATGGTGCCAAAGGATCTACAAAACACAGAGAAGCAAGTCTTTTTCACTTAAACAAATCAGAAGCAGCAGCCAAGATTGCAGGGACAATATTACAAGTTCAAATACCTTTGCAAGCAGCCGCTTATGGTGTTGGTATTGCAGGGTCTATTATTTCTGGCGGTATCCTAGCTCCAGTATTCATTGCAGCTGTTTCACTTTCAGGAAGCTCTATTTTAACCAAACTTGCGTCTATGCAATTACTTGCGCGGGCAAATGGAAAGCAGATTCCTAATGTAAACCAAACGTCTGGAATAGCTAATGGAGAGAATTATAAAGCAAAACAGTTACGAAATACAGCAATAGAAAATTTTAGCAAAGTAAAGAGTCTTAATTCATCGAGTCTAGAAGAAAAAGAACAATTGGAAAAAATAATTAAGAAGGAATTAGATGAATCCTTCACACTCGATAATGGAGTAACAAATAATAAGTCACCTATGATTGGTCTTGGAACTCCTAGTAATAAGAGTATTTTATCAAAACGTCCAATATCTGGGGCTAAAAAGAAGAATTACGTTTCTGAAAGGATTGCCATTTAAGCTTTAACTTGACAATGACAAAAACTAGTGTTAACTACCCATTCCCTAAAAAATAATTAAAAATCTACGGGAGGTGTTGATTTTATTGAATTTTTTATAGATTTTTAGTTAGGAAAATTGTTTAAAAAATTGTACTCAAAATCACTAGTTATTCTAGTTCCTTTTGCTACTAAGTTCCAATCTCTGGTAACCACTTTTTCTGTAGCTTGGTTAAACCATCTTCGTCTGGTTATATGTAGATATACATTTTTTCCTCGAATAGGAAAAT
>JBLHGY010000024.1:0-16848 GCA_047616665.1 Polaribacter sp. | reverse complement strand
CCCATCTCTTGACGTACAATTGGCACGGCTGTTCTGTCTGCCCAAATTTGCAATTGATCTATTGCTGCTGCTCTAAAAGTATCTGCAGCTCCTAAGACCACGTTTAATCCTTGTTTTTTAAATTGACTAGCCAGTTTTCCTATTGTAGTAGTTTTACCAACTCCGTTAACCCCAACGACCATAATAACATGTGGTGTCTTACTTTTTGGAACCTTAAACTCGGTTTCATTGCCTACATTAGTTTCAGAAAGTAAACCAGCAATCTCTTCTCTAAGAATTGCGTTTAATGCTTCTGTACCAACATATTTATCTACAGCAACTCTAGCCTCAATTCTTTTGATAATTTTTAAGGTAGTATTTACCCCCACGTCAGAAGCCACTAAAACCTCTTCTAAATTATCTAGAACATCTTCATCTACAGTAGATTTTCCTGCAACTGCTTTTGTTAATTTATCGAAAAAATTAGTTTTGGTTTTTTCTAAACCTTTGTCTAATGTTTCCTTTTTTTCTTTCGAAAATATTTTTTTAAAAAAACTCATTTTTATGTTTTATACAACACAAACAATCTGTTAAAAAACGAACCATTTGCTGGGTTGGTCAAGTTATCACTTAAAAAATCTTTACCTTAAAGTACATCCATTTTTGTTAGTCGAATATACCAAAGGAAGTAAAAAAATTACTTATGGCAGATAGAAAAACTCTAAATACAAACTTTTAGACAATGGTCAAAAATACGGAATAATAGGGCACAAAAAAAAACTACTTTCTAAAAATAGAAAGTAGTTTAAATATTTTGTGAAGTAAATATTACTTTTTAGCTAAAAAGCCATCTACTTTTTCTGGTTGCATGATTGCTTCTACAAAAGTGTAAGCTCCTGTTTTTGGAGATTTAATCATTTTTATAGCTTTACTTAATCTCTTTGAAGAAGTTTGTAAAGATGCTACTGTTTTCTTTGCCATTGTCTAAATGTTTTAAATCTATATGCTCTTTTCTGAGTTCTAGATGTTTTAATTATTTAATTTCTTTGTGAACAGTCATTTTGTTAAGGATAGAGTTAAATTTCTTAATCTCCATTCTATCAGGACTGTTTTTCTTGTTCTTAGTTGTAATGTACCTAGAAGTACCTGGTTTCCCAGTTCCTTTATGCTCTGTACATTCTAATATTACTTGAACTCTATTACCTTTTTTTGCCATCTCTGTATAATTTTAATCTGCTTGAGCTTATTTAGTTAAAAATCCGTTAACTCTCGCTTCTTTCATAACTGCAGAAATTCCTTTCTTGTTAATATTTTTTAAAGCAGATGCAGATACTTTTAAAGTAACCCATTTATCTTCTTCTGGAATGAAAAAACGCTTGGTCATTAGATTAGCGTCAAACTTTCTCTTTGTTCTATTCAAAGCGTGAGAAACATTGTTCCCAACCATTGCTTTTTTTCCTGTTAATTCACAAACTCTAGACATCTTTTCGACAGTATTTATTTTTGTTATCTCTAAACGAGGTGCAAATCTACACATAATTCTAATTCTGAACAAAACAATTTAACAAATTTTTAAAGAATTTCTCTTTGTAAAATTTCTAGGGATTTGCTCACGGTTCTATTGATTACTTTTTCTCTTGGCTGACCAAAATTAAATTCTTCTACAACTTCCTTAGAATCACTTACTAATGCAATAAAAATAGTTCCTAAACTCTTATCGTTCTTATCTGCGGTGGGGCCTGCATTTCCAGTAACTGCAATTGCATAATTTGTTTGTAGCTTTTCTTTTGCGCCTCTTGCCATCTCTAAAGCCACCTCTTTACTTACAACAGAATGCTTTTCTATAGTCTTTGCAGACACGTTTAGCATACTTATTTTAGTTGCGGCAGTATAGGTCACAAAACTTCCTTTATAGTAAGCAGATGCACCAGCTATAGAAACAAGTGTAGCTGCAATTTTTCCGCCAGTTAAGCTCTCTGCGGTGCAAATGGTTTTATTTTTTGCTTTTAACAATGCTCCTACTCTTTTTTCCAATGAAGCATCATCGTCTAAACCTGTAATAATTTCTGGAATTAACTGATAAATTTCTGCAACTGCCGCATCTAATAACGCCTCTAAGACTCCTTTATCTTCTCCTTTCCCAGACAAACGCAAACGCACTCTACCGAAAGAGGGTAAATAGGCTAACTTAACTAATGGTGGTAAATTATTCTCAAAATCTTCTATTCTCTCAGCAATAGTGCTTTCTCCTTGTCCATAGGTCATAATTGTTTTATGAATAATGAATGGTAATTTAAATTGTTGCTGAATTCGAGGCAACACTTCAGAAGTAATTAGTCCTTTCATCTCATAAGGAACCCCCGGAAGTGAAACAAAAACGGTTTCATTCTCATAAAACCACATGCCTGGTGCTGTTCCAAAACTATTTTTTAAAAGTGTTGCTTTTGAAGGCAAGCTTGCTTGCGTTTTTTGAATTTCTCGAAACGGATGGTTCATTTTTTTAAACAAACCCTTAATATGATCTATAACTTCTTGGTATACTATTATCTCTGTGTCATTAAAGAATTCTGCAATTGTCTTTTTAGTAATATCGTCTTTTGTTGGCCCTAAGCCACCTGTAATAATTACAATATCTACACGCTCTTGCGCTTCTTTAAAAGCGTTTAAAATATGTTGTTTATCGTCTTGAATAGAAGTTATCTGATATACTGAAACACCTATTTTATTTAACTCTTGACCAATCCATTGTGAATTGGTATCTATAATTTGTCCAATTAGAATCTCGTCTCCTATGGTTATAATTTCTGCTTTCATACTTATATGCTGATTTCAGATCTCTCAGTCCCGATATTTCGGAATTAAAAACCCATAAAGTCTTTCTCTATTATTTAACTCTAATGCTAAATGCCTCTTTACCTTCAATAATTCCTTTTAAGATATCATTTTCAACAACTTTACCCACACCTGCAGGAGTTCCTGTAAAAATAATATCGCCCTTTTTTAAGGTGAAATATTGAGATACATAAGAGATTAACTCATCTACTTTCCATAACATTGCATTGGTATTTCCGTCCTGTGCAAGGGTATCATTCTTTAATAATTGAAATTTTAAATTGTCTAAATCGAATTGTTCCTTCGGATAAAACTCGCCAACAACTGCACTTCCATCAAATGCTTTCGCTTTCTCCCAAGGTAATCCTTTTTCTTTGCACTTTGCTTGCACATCTCTTGCCGTAAAATCGATTCCTAACCCAATTTCGTCAAAATATTTATGTGCAAACTTTGCATCAATATGCTTTCCTACTTTATTTATCTTTATTAAAACCTCTACTTCATAATGCACATCATCTGAAAAAGGAGGAATAAAAAATGGATTTTTTCTTGGTAAAATAGCAGAATCTGGCTTTAAAAAAACAACAGGACTTTCTGGTCTTTCATTGGCTAATTCTTTAATATGTTTTGCGTAATTGCGCCCAATACAGATTATTTTCATTTGTATGTATTGAAAATTAAAAAAATCAATAATTGAGAAAAGTAAGTGGTATTAAATCTAACTAAAAACGAATTTACTCCCCAGCTTCTGGAAAAACAATTGCTCGATTTCCCGAAACTATGATTTGATTGTTTAAATGGTTTTTTACGGCTCTAGCCAAAACTAACCTTTCGATGTCTGCACCAATTCTCTTTAAAGTTGCTGGTGTACTTTCATGCGTTACAGGTTCTACGTCTTGCTCTATAATTGGCCCTTCATCTAAATCTTCTGTTGCATAGTGAGCAGTTGCACCAATTAGCTTTACACCTCTCTCATAGGCCTTTTTATAAGGGTTTGCACCTTGAAAAGCAGGTAAAAAAGAATGGTGAATATTTATAATTCTCTCTGGATAATGATTGATAAAGTCTGAAGATAAAATTTGCATATATCTTGCCATTACTACTAGGTCTACTTTATTAGCATCTAATAATTCTATTACCTGAGCTTCTTGTACTGTTTTGGTTTCTTTTGTTACTGGAAGATAATAAAACGGAACCTTAAACATTTCTGCAATGTGTCTTAATTTATCATGATTGCTAATAACCATTGTAATGTTACAATCTAACAAACCTTCTTTTTGTCTTTCTAACAAATCATATAAGTTATGACTCGTATGAGAAACCATAATGGCCATGTTTTGTTTCTTATCACCGTAATTCACAGACCAATCCAACTTTAAAGGTGCTGCCAACTCTATAAAATTATTTTCTAATGCTTCTTTAGAAATATTAGTCCCTGCCGCATTTAATCGAATTCTCATGAAATACGTATCTTCGATAGCATTTGCATATTGCTGGCAACTTAAAATATTGAATCCTTTTTCATAAAAAAACGTGGTAATTTTAGCTACCAATCCTTTTTGATCTGGACATTTTATAAGAAATGTTACTATTTGTGATTTCATTGTAATTAATTATAAATTTTAGATTTTCAGATAACTATGGTATCCATTTTTTAGGAAAATTAGGCTTTCTCTTCTCCAGAAAGGCATCTCTTCCTTCTTTTGCTTCCTCTGTCATATATGCCAAGCGCGTTGCTTCACCTGCAAAAACTTGCTGACCAACCATACCGTCATCTGTTAAATTCATAGCAAATTTTAGCATTCTTATAGATGTTGGAGATTTCTCTAAAATCTCTTGCGCCCATTCATATGCTGTGTCTTCTAATTCTTCGTGCGGAATTACAGCATTTACCATGCCCATATCATATGCTTCTTGCGCAGCATAATTTCTCCCTAAAAAGAATATTTCTCTTGCTCTTTTCTGACCCACCATTTTTGCCAAATACGCAGAACCATAACCACCGTCAAAAGAAGTTACATCTGCATCTGTTTGTTTAAAAATAGCATGCTCTTTAGAGGCTAAAGTCAAATCGCAAACAACATGTAAACTGTGTCCGCCACCTACTGCCCAACCAGGTACCACCGCAATAACTGCTTTTGGCATGAACCTAATTAAACGCTGTACCTCTAAAATATTTAATCTATGATAACCGTCATCTCCAACATAACCTTGGTGGCCACGTGCTTTTTGATCGCCTCCAGAACAAAAAGAATACACACCATCTTTAGTGCTTGGCCCTTCCGCAGAAAGCAATACAACACCAATATTTACATCTTCACCTGCATCATAAAATGCTTCATACAACTCTTTAGTTGTTTTGGGTCTAAATGCATTCCTTACGTTGGGTCTGTTAAACGCTATTCTTGCAACTCCATTACACTTTTTATAGGTAATATCTTCATACTCCTTTACAGTTTTCCACTTGGGTTGTATCATATTTTTGTATTTTAGACGTTCTAACAGAGAACAAAACATTCTTACTTACAAAAATAAACATTCTAAATGATGATTCAGAAATCCCTGCCATTAATATTTTTATTATTTTTTTTTAGCTCATATTCGCAAACAATTATAAAAAAATCAATTGACTCAGACTATTTAGGCTACAGTAGAGAAATAAAAATATACCTTCCAGAAGGTTATGATAAGGATGAGGAAAAAAACTATCCGCTAGCAATTGTTTTCGATGCTGAATACCTATTTGATCTTTACGTAGGAAATGCAGTACTATTTGCCGCAAAAGATAAGGCGCCAAAACAAATTATTATTGGGATTAACATGGCTAAAACCCGAAAAAAAGACACCTATTTTAATATAGATAATGGCAACTTAACTAAGAATAATGCCGATTTTTATAATTTCATAAAAGATGAAGTTCTTTTTGAAATAGAAAGTTCTTACAGAACTTCACCCTTTATAACTTTGATTGGTGAAGGAACCTCTGCCAATTTAATAACTACTTTTTTAGGAGAAAAAACACCTATTATTAATGCCTATATCTGTATAAATCCTGCTTTTTCAGATTTTATAGCTAGCCAAATGCAAGCTTATAAATTAGCAAGATTTCAGAAAGAAGATAACACTTTTTACTATTATACGAATAATTCAAATATCTTTTCTATTAGAAAACAAACATTAATTAGTCAATTACAACAAGGTCTTTCTAGCGTAGCGTTTAATAATTTTAATATTATTAATGACACTTTCAATACAGAAAATAGTACTTCTGCAATTGCTGAAGCCATTCCTAGAGCCCTAACAAAAGTTTTTGAAATTTATTCTGCAATCTCTAAAGAAGAATTTGACGAAAATATAAAAGACCTCTCTCCTTTGGATGCCATCACTTATTTAGAAAATAAATATTTAGAAATTGATTTTTTATTTGGAAGTAATCTAGGAATTAGAGAGCAAGATATTTTTACTGTAGAAAAGATAATTATCGAAAAAGAGAACGGAGATCAATTGCTAAATTTTGGAAGAATGATTTTGAAAATATTCCCGTCATCTCCTTTAGGTGATTATTATATTGGACGTTATTATGAAGAAGGTAAAAACATAAAAAAAGCCATAAAATATTATAAAATTGGATATGGAAAAATGGATCCTTCAGACCCAAATGCCGACGCTTATTACGAGAATATTTTAAGATTAGGAAATTAATTATCCGTTATCCGTTACCCGTTATCGAAAATTAAAAAATATGAATTAACAATGACGAGGAGTTTCAATCCTAAACAAAAAAAGATAACTACATAAACAACACTGCCTTTGCCTAGTCTTTAATTGAAAAAAGATCTAATTGAAAGCACCTGCTACCGAACACTACCAGGTGAACACTAACCACTAACCTCTAACCACTAAAAACTTACTTCACCAACACAATTCTATCTTCTTCAATAACAATTAGTTTCTGTTTATATAAATTACCAACTGCCTTTTTAAATGCTTTTTTACTCATTTTCATATGAAAACGTATCGAATCTGGCGAGCTCTTATCGGTAATTAAAATAAATCCTTCTTTACTATCTTTTAACCTTGTAAGTACTTTATCTACATCAGAATCTATTACATTTCTAAAACCTTGTGGCCTCAAAGAAACGTCGATTTTACCATCTTCACGAATATTTTTCACATACCCAGTAACTTCCATATTCTCTTCTAAAGCTTGAAAAACTTCACTTCTAAAAAGCAAACCATCAAATTCTTCATTAATTAAAACAGTATAGCCCAAACCTGTTTCAGTTTCAATTACCAAACTTACTTTGTCTCCTTCTTTCAAATTCATTTCTCCCTCTTGTAAATCTTCTTGTAAATCCATTATTGTATATATTTAAAATAATCTTTTAAAACTAGGTCATTTTCTGCACTTGGCGTAAAAATCTCTAATATTTTTGGTTTTTCAGATGTTTCGAAAAATCTGCTTAATTCTTTTGTTACTGTTTCTGTAGCATATGCTTTTTGGTATTCTAACTGGTGCATTTTACACAAATATTCTGCTGTTAAGCAATGTGGTGTTTCAAAATACTTGGCGGCATTCGTATCTTTTGGACCTGGAATAATTCTGAAAATTCCGCCACCAGAATTATTAATTATAATAATTCTAAAACTTTTAGGGATGTTACTATTCCATAACCCGTTACCATCATAAAAAAAGCTTAAATCTCCTGTAATAAAAACAGTTTGTTGCTCCGTAGCATATGCAGCTCCAATAGCTGTACTTGTGCTTCCGTCAATACCACTTGTTCCTCTATTACAAAAAATATTTACAGTAGCTTTCATCGAAAATAACTGTGCATATCGAATAATAGAACTGTTACTAATTTGCAACTGACACCTCTCCGGTATGGCATTCAAAGCTTGTTCAAAAACAGAAAAATCTGAGTATTTTATACTTTTTAAATACGCTACATGCTTTTCTCTTCTTTCATCTCTAAAGGCAATCCATTTTGGCTGATAATCGCTTTTTAAAGGTCGTATAAACTCATTAAAATGAGAGAAGAAATCTACCGGTTTTATTTGTATAAATTCAGACAGACATAAAAAGGTATTGGTTGCTTTTCTAGCATCAATATTCCAATGCTCCTTTGGTTGGTAATCTCTAAGAAACTTCTTTATTCTTTTAGAGATAATCATACCACCAAATGTTATTAAAATATCTGGTTTTAATTCTTGAAACTCAGTATCTGATAGAGAAAAAATCAACTGATCAATAGAGTCTATCGCTTTATCATGATGCAAATTAGAAGTTGTCTCTGTTAAAATTAAAACAGAATCATCTTCTGCATATAAATCCATTAATGAATGTAAATCTGCATCTGGATAATTTACACCTACCAGTATCATTTTCTTTTCGGCAACATTCCATGACTTCGACAGTTTTTCATAATTGATATGAGAATTATCTAAGGAACTTAAAGAAATATGCGGAAAATTATATGCCTTCAATACGGGCACTGTCTCATACAAAGGCTCATCAAAAGGAACATTTATATGTACAGGACCTTGTTGCGATATCGCTACCTGCAAAGCCTCACCAATTAGTTGAGAATTGCGGGTTTTGTATTTTGTGTTTTCAATTAAGTTTGCAGAAAATAAAATATGATTTGCAAATACATTTTCTTGCCGAATAGTTTGTCCGTCTCCAATATCAATCAAATGTTTTGGTCTATCTGCAGAAATAATAACTAACGGGATATTACTGTAAAACGCTTCTGCTACTGCAGGATAATAATTTAACAAAGCAGAACCTGAAGTACATAAAACTGCAACAGGTTTTCGCGTCTGTTGCGCAATACCTAAAGCAAAAAATGCAGCACAACGCTCATCTACAACACTTAATGTCTCTATCTCTTTATGACTAGAGAAACCTATGGTAAGTGGCGCATTTCTTGAACCCGGAGAAATAACAACCGTCTCAATATTAAATTGAGCGCAAGCTGAAATTACAATTTGTGCGAGTTCTTTTTTTGGATACATTATTTTAAATCTTTTAAAGATTTAAAAAGTTATATGTTCTGAGTTTAAAGTTATGAGTGCATCACTAAAAACTAAAAACTCATAACCAACAACTAATTCTTAATTCCCTTTTTGGTAATCTGCTAAAAACTTTGCTAAACCACTATCTGTTAATGGATGTCTTAACAAACCTTCAATTGCACTTAAAGGTCCAGTCATAACGTCAGAACCTAATTTTGCGCAATCTATAATGTGCATTGTATGACGCACAGAAGCAGCTAAAATTTGAGTCTCAAATCCGTAATTGTCATAAATTAAACGAATTTCTGAAATTAGATTTAAACCATCTGTAGAAATATCATCCAAACGTCCAATAAATGGCGATACGTATGTTGCACCAGCCTTAGCAGCTAATAATGCTTGGCCTGCAGAGAATACTAAAGTAACGTTTGTTTTAATTCCTTTAGAAGAAAAATATTTACATGCCTTTACGCCATCTTTTATCATTGGTAATTTCACCACAATTTGCGGATTCAATGCAGCCAAAGCTTCACCTTCTCTTACCATTCCCTCAAAATCTGTAGAAATTACTTCTGCCGAAACATCCCCTGCTACCAATTCACAAATAGCTTTGTAGTGGTTAATAATGTTTGCTTCACCAGTAATTCCTTCTTTAGCCATTAAAGACGGGTTTGTGGTTACACCATCTAAAATCCCTAAAGCTTGTGCTTCTTTAATTTGCTCTAAATTTGCCGTGTCAATAAAAAATTTCATTTGTATCTATTTAGTTGTAATTGTTTCTTTTTTAGGCATTCCCTATAGTTCTGTCTGTTTGCACTTGATTTTTGTTCATTTTTCACAAAAAAACTCAAATAAAACAGCAATTATTTATGCAAAGATAAGTACTTGCATGTCTAATTAAGAAGTGAAATAGAACTATTTCTCTACTATTTATAAACAAGAACTCTTGTTATAATTTATAATGATTCATTAATAACTTTTCGTACACATAATCTGGCAAAATTCGCTTTAAAACAATTGAGAATTTTTCCATAAATCCCCCCACTTTATAATGAATTTTAGGACGTTTTGTATTGGTTATTTTATAAACAATTTTTGCCATTTCTAGCGGATCCATTCCGCCGCCAACATGCGCATCCATTAAATCTAAATTCGTTTGATAATCTTCCTTATAAGCAGAGTTTTCAAACACTGGTGTGTGGTATCTTCCTGCTGCAATATTAGTTGCAAAATCGCCAGGAGCTACATTTACAATCTGAATTCCAAAGCTTTTAACTTCCATTCTTAAAGCCTCTGTTACAATTTCTAAAGCAGCTTTTGTAGCAGAATAAAGTCCTCTAAAAGGCAAACCCATATACCCAGCAATAGAAGTTACGTTTATAATAGTTCCAGCATTTTGCTTGCGCATCTGCGGTAAAACAGCTTTCATAACGTCTATGGCCCCAAATAAATTGGTATTAAAAACGGCACGCATTTCGTCTGTAGGGGTTTCTTCAACAGGCCCCGTAATACCCATTCCTGCATTATTTACTAACACATCTAATCTTCCTTCCTTTTCAAAAACATAATTGACTGCAGTATTAATTGTATCTAGTTCTAAAACGTCTAAAGCTATCAACTCAAAAGAAAACTCTTTCTCATTTTTTGGATTTCTGCTTGTACCATAGACTATATACCCTTTTGCAGATAAAAAGGTAGCAATCGCTTTTCCGATACCAGAAGAAGCACCCGTGACTAAAACAACTTTGCTCATAAAACATGAAATAATTAAAAGATTCAATAATTATACAAATATCGAAAAAGTAAGCTAAGAAATCAAAAAAAGAGACTTGTAAATAATATAGCGGAGAAAAAATAAAATTTTTAACGAGAATTTAGGACATAAAAAATGGCAAGCTACCTACATCACACCGCTACAACCTAATACCTTTGCTGCGTTCCCGCCCTGGAGGATTCAAAGGGAGCTAGTTGTGTAGAACTTGCCGAGGCAAATTTACAAGCTTTTTTTATTTAAACAATTAAAAAAATGCTAATTTTTTGGTAACATTTTTAAGCTACTGACTACTAATCTATTGTTTTGAGATTTTATAATAAAAGACAAAAAATAAAACTATAACAATGAAAAGAATATATTTGTAAAACAATTAAAACAAAAAAAGTATGGAAAATCAACTTATTAAAACAAAAGGAATTAATTTCGGATTAGGCTACGGACTATATTTAATTCTCTTAACACTTTATGCCTACGTAATTGATTTAAATTTCTTTGCAAGTTTTTGGTTTTTAGGTCTTGTTATATTTGGTTTTTTTATAAATGGACTCTGGGTAATTGGGAGCTTAAAGAAAGCACAAGAAGGCCTAGTAACTTTCAAAGAAGCCTTTACAGTCTTTTTTATATCTAATGCTTTGGCTCTTTTATTATCTACTATTATAACTATATTAATCTTTATAGTTATAGATCCAGAATTACAAACAACTGTAAAAGAATTGACGATTACCAAAACAACAGAAATTATGGAGAACTTGGGCGCTCCAACAGATGCCATTGACCAAACAATAGAAAGTTTAAGAAAAGAAGATAATTTCTCATTAATTGCTCAGGTTAAAGGATATTTTTCCACATTAGCAATATCTTCTATTATGGGATTGTTATTGGCGTTAATTTTGAAAAAGAAAGAAGAAGAAGAATATTAATAAAAGCTTAGACTATTTATCCAGCCTATAGCGCCTAATGTATTAAACTTCATATCAACATATGGATATTTCGGTAATAATACCTCTTCTTAATGAAGAAGAATCTTTACAAGAATTACACCATTGGATTGCAAAAGTCATGCAATCCAATCGTTTTGTGTATGAAATTATTTTTATTGATGATGGTAGTACAGATACTTCTTGGGCTGTAATTGACAAATTATCAATATCAAATTCCGAAGTAAAAGGAATTCGTTTTCAAAAAAACTTTGGAAAATCTCAAGCTTTAGATGCCGGTTTTGAAATGGCAAAAGGTGCCGTAGTAATTACAATGGATGCTGACTTACAGGATAACCCTGACGAAATACCCGCATTATATGATCTTATCATAAAAGACGATTTCGATCTTATTTCCGGATGGAAAAAGAAACGGTATGACAATGTAATTACGAAGAACATTCCTTCAAAATTATTTAATGCAGCTGCAAGAAAAACATCTGGCTTAAAGCTAAACGATTTTAATTGTGGTTTAAAAGCTTATAAAAATATCGTTATTAAAAAGGTTAAGGTTAGTGGAGAAATGCACCGTTATATCCCTGTGCTAGCTAAAAATGAGGGCTTTACTAAAATTGGTGAAAAAGTAGTACAACATCAAGCAAGAAAATACGGTGTTACTAAATTTGGTATGGACCGATTCATAAATGGCTTTTTAGACTTAATTACCATTTCCTTTTTATCTAAATTCGGTAAACGCCCAATGCACTTCTTTGGTCTTTGGGGATCATTGATGTTTCTATTTGGAACAGCAACCGCATTGTACATTGGTGTTTTTAAATTATACAAAGTATTTAATGATATTAAAACAATTCTAATCACAGACAATCCGTGGTTTTTTATTGCCTTAACTTCAATGATTTTAGGGACTTTATTATTTTTAGCAGGTTTTATTGGCGAATTAATAATTAAGACTAAAAGTAACGAAAAACACTATTCAATAAAAGAAAAACTCAATTTCTAAAATGTATATTTGCATTTTAATACCATAATTTATATTTAAAAATGAGTGAAATACTAGACAAAGCAAAGCAGTGGTTAAGTGCAACTTTTGATGCAGCAACGCAGCAAGAAATTGAACAATTAATTACCACGAATGCTCCTGATTTAGAAGATAGATTCTATAAAAATATGGAATTTGGAACAGGTGGAATGCGAGGAGTTATGGGCGCAGGCACTAACAGGATTAACAAATATACGTTAGGTAGAGCAACACAGGGTTTGTCTAATTACTTAATAGAAAATGTACACAAGAATCAATTAAAAGTAGTTATTGCCTACGATTGTAGACATAACAGTAAAAAGTTTGCAAAAATTGTTGCAGACGTTTTATCTGCTAATAATATAAAGGTTTACTTATTTGAAGATTTAAGAGCGACACCAGAATTATCCTTTGCAGTGCGACATTTAGATTGCGATGCAGGTATTGTTTTAACAGCTTCTCATAACCCACCAGAATATAACGGTTACAAAGTATATTGGGCAGATGGCGGACAAATTGTACCTCCTCATGATGGTAAAATTATAGAAAACGTAAATGCTTTAGATTTTTCTGAAATTAAATTTACTGCAAATGAAGCATTAATTGAAACGATAGGTAAAGAGGTAGATGACGTATTTATTGCCGCGGCTGTAAAAAATGGCTCTTTGTCTCCAGATATCGATCGAAAAAATTTAAAAGTTGTCTTTACTTCTTTACACGGTACTTCTATTGTTTCCGTGCCAGATGCTTTAGCAAAAGCAGGGTATACAGATGTGCACATTGTTGAAGAACAAAGAGAACCAGATGGAGATTTCCCTACTGTGAAATCACCAAATCCCGAAGAACCAGAAGCTTTAAAAATGGCAACTGACTTAGCAAACAAAATTGGTGCCGATATTGTGATTGGTACTGACCCGGATTGCGATAGATTAGGGGTTGCTGTTCGAGATACCGATGGAAACATGAAACTAATGAATGGGAACCAGACCATGGTTGTAATGACAGAGTTCTTGTTAAGAAAATGGAAAGACGAAAATAGAATAAACGGAAAACAATTTATAGGTTCTACAATAGTTACCACAGAATTAGTAGGGGCAATAGCAAAAAATTACGGCGTTGAAACCAAAATTGGTTTAACTGGTTTTAAATGGATTGCCAAAATGGTGAAAGATTTTCCGGAATTAGATTTTATTGGCGGTGGTGAAGAGAGTTTTGGTTATATGGTTGGCGAATTTGTAAGAGATAAAGATGCGGTAACCGCTACTTTATTAGCTTGTGAAATTGCGGCACATGCAAAACAAAACGGTAGTTCTTTCTATGAAGAATTATTAGCTATCTATCTTCGAAATAATTTTTACAAAGAACATCTAATAGCAATTACTAAAAAAGGAATGGATGGCGCTGCAGAAATTCAGCAAATGTTAAGTGACATGCGGAACAGCCCATTATCAGAAATTGATGGAGAACAGGTAATATCGCTAAGCGATTATCAAGCATCCACTGTTAAAAACTTAATTACGGGCAAAGTAACAAACATTGATTTACCAAAATCGAATGTTTTAATCTATCAAACTGCCAATGGTACAAGAATCGCTGCAAGACCTAGTGGTACAGAACCTAAAATAAAATTCTATTTTAGTGTAAACACTCCTCTAGAGGCAAAGGAAAATGCGCTAAAGATTGAAGCAGATTTAGATGCTAAAATTCAACGAATTATAAAAGAAATGAAACTAAATTAATGAGCTACTTTAAGGACATTTTAAGATATGAAAAAAAGTATCGGAAGTTTACAATTTTAAACATTCTGTTCAACATCCTTTATGCAATCTTTAATGTACTTTCTGTTTTGGCTTTTATTCCTGTTTTAAGGATTCTATTTAGCACAGATAAAGAAGTTATCGCAAAGCCTATTTATATAGGATTAAGTGGTCTTGGTAGTTACTTAGAAAACAGTTTTAACTATTTAATTTCTCAAAAAATTATAAATGATGGCGAGATTAGCGTTTTACTATTCATCTGTTTGTTATCACTTTCTTTGTTCTTCTTTAAAAACTTATTTCGATATTTAGCTTCTTATGTGATTACTTTTTTAAGAACAGGTATTGTAAAAGATTTGCGAGACAAACTATATCAAAAAATTGTAGCATTGCCTATTGCCTACTTTTCAGAAAAGAAAAAAGGAGATATTATTGCCCGCATGACTTCTGATGTGCAAGAAGTAGAAAATTCTATTTTAACCTCTATTGAAGCACTTGTTAGAGAACCACTAACGGTACTTATTTCGATCTCTATTATGTTGTATATAAGTGTAGAGTTAACACTTTTTGTTTTTATTTTATTACCTGTTTCTGGATTTATAATTTCATCTGTCAGTAAAAAATTAAAAGCAAACTCTGCAAAAGCACAAAAAGAAACCGGCAATTTTTTATCCTTTATAGAAGAAACCTTAACCGGTTTAAGAATTATTAAAGGTTTTAATGCTGAAAGTGTTATTGCTAAAAAATTTAATAATTCTACGCAAAGTTTTAGAAAATTAATGACGAGTGTTTTTCATAGACAAACGCTGGCTTCTCCTATGAGTGAGTTTTTAGGATCTGCTACCATTATCGCCATTCTTTGGTATGGCGGATCAGATGTTTTAAATGAAACTAGTAACTTAGATTCTAGTAAGTTTTTAGGATATATCCTTTTATTTTACACCGTTTTAAATCCTATTAAATTAATTACAACCACGTTCTACAACATTCAAAAAGGAGAGGCTTCCGCAGAAAGAATTATGACGGTTTTAAATACTGAAAACAGCATTAAAGACAAACCAAACGCCATCATAAAACAAAGGTTTACAGATAAAATCGAGTTTAGAAATATCTCATTTAAATACAAAGATGCGTACGTTTTAAAGGACTTTTCTTTAACCATTAATAAAGGCGAAACGGTTGCTTTGGTTGGGCAATCTGGAAGCGGTAAATCTACCTTGGCAAACCTAATTACTCGTTTTTACGACGTTAATAAGGGAGAGGTGCTTATTGATAACCAAAACATTAAAGACGTTACAAAAAAATCGTTACGCGGTTTAATGGGCATTGTTTCTCAAGACTCCATTCTGTTTAATGATACCATTGAAAACAATATTAAGTTAGGAACGCAAGCTGCAACAGAAAACGCTATTTTAGAAGCTGCTAAAATTGCCAATGCAGATGAATTTATTCAGAATTTGCCAGAAAAATACAAAACAAATATTGGAGATAGTGGAAACACACTTTCTGGCGGACAAAAACAACGTTTGTCGATTGCACGGGCAGTTTTAAAAAATCCGCCAATTATGATTTTAGATGAAGCAACCTCTGCTTTAGACACAGAATCTGAACAATTGGTTCAAACCGCACTAGAAAAAATGATGCAAAATAGAACCTCTCTGGTAATTGCTCACCGCTTATCTACTATCCAAAAAGCAGACACTATTGTGGTAATGAAGAAAGGAAAAATTGTAGAACAAGGCAAACATGAAGAATTATTAGCTTTAAAAGGCGAATATTTCAAATTGGTTACCATGCAATCTTTAAGCTAAAGTTAAACCTAAACTTTTGCCTTTTTCTATCATAAAATCAAAACAAGCTTGATGCTCATTTGGTATTTTACCGTCTAAAATAGCCTCTTTGATCGCTTCTTTTATTTGCCCTATTTCTTTACAAGGCTTTAAGTTAAACGCTTCAATAATCTCTTCTCCAGAAACTGGCGGTTGAAAGTTACGCACACGATCTCTTTCTTCTACTTCCCTAATTTTAGAACGAACTTCTTCAAAGTTTTGATGATAGCGTTTAAACTTTTTTGGATTTTTTGTAGTGATGTCTGCTTCACAAAGCGTCATTAAAGAATTGATATCGTCACCGGCATCAAAAACCAAACGCCTTACAGCTGCATCGGTAACATCGGTTGCCAAAACAATTGGCCTAGAACTTAATAAGACCATTTTCTGAACAAACTTCATTTTGTTATTCAATGGCATCTTTAAATTTTTAAATAGTTTATACACCATTTTAGAGCCCACAAACTCGTGGGAATGGAAAGTCCAACCTACTTTTTTACTAAATTTTTTGGTAGGAGCTTTACCGATATCATGCAATAAAGCCGCCCAGCGCAACCAAACATCCTCTGTATTCTCAGAAATATTATCTACTACCTCTAAGGTATGATAAAAATTATCTTTATGCTTTTGTCCTTCAACCTCTTCTACCCCCTTTAAATCTATTAATTCAGGTATAATTTGAGCTAATAATTTCGTTTCCTCT
>JBLHGY010000023.1:0-17579 GCA_047616665.1 Polaribacter sp. | reverse complement strand
ACTAAACAATTTGCCTATCAATTAGAGCCAATAAGTAAGGTTGCTAAAGGAAATATAAATTTAAACGGAGTTACTGCAATTTTAGAATATGCCGAAAATAAATTTTTTATTATTGAAAGAACCTATCAAAATGGTTACGGTGCTTATGGCAATATAATACGAATTTTTGAGGCAGAAATAACTTTAGAAACCACCAATGTTTTAGGTGCTGGTGGTTTAATAAACTCGAATTTTACACCGCTAACAAAAAGGTTGCTTGTAAACTTTGAAGATTTTAAAGCGCATTTAACCGAAGGTATTATAGACAATATTGAGGGCATTACTTTGGGCCCCGTTTTAGAAAACGGCAATCAGTCTCTGGTGTTGGTTTCAGATGATAATTTTCAGTTATATGGCAAACAATTAAATCAGTTTATATTATTAGAAATAGTTAAAGAATAATTACTATTTTTATATTCTCAATTTTAATTATAAATGATGTTTCAAGGTTTTAAGGAAACTGTTTTAAAAAGGAAGTTAAATCAGTTATTATCTCAGTCAGATAATAGTCGCACGCCATCTTCAGAGAAAATAAAGTCGATCGCCATTATTTCTACAGAAGATATTTCTGCTGAAATAGATTTACAAAAAGAAATTGAAATTATTTTAGAAGCTAGAAACATTAAGATGTATAGCCTAAGAGCGTTTAATAAAAGTGATGAATTTTCTTATAAACACTTCACTAAACAAAATGTAAATTGGAAAGGACAATTTACGGAAGACAGCTTTAAATGCTTTTTAGAGGAACCCTTTGATTTGTTAATTGGATATTTCAATAAAAACAATCTGTATTTAGAACGTGCAGTTTTAGAATCAAAAGCACAGTTTAAAGTCGGTTTTACAGGTGTAAATTCTAAATTATACGAGATAGAAATTTCAGAAAAAACACAAAACATAACAGAATTTACTTCAGAATTAAAAAGATACCTTCAAATTCTTAAAAAGCTATAAAATTAAACTTTCCATATAAAGTTGTTTATTCTTGCTATTCGATGCTATATCCGTTTTATAAATCAATCTTAATATTGTAGTTTTGTACCATTAAATAGATAGAAATGCAAAAATTTGTAGGAACGGGAGTCGCCTTAATTACCCCTTTTAAAGAAGATTTAAGTGTAGATTTTGATGCACTTGTAAAGTTGGTTAATTTCAACATAGATAATGGAATTAACTATTTGGTAATAAATGGTACAACTGCAGAAAGCGCAACAATATCTAAAGAAGAAAAACTTCGAATTATAGCTCTTATTATAAAAACGAATGCAGGTAGAGTGCCATTAGTATTGGGAATAGGTGGTAATAATACCTTAGAGGTTCTCAAAGAGATACAGGCAACAGATTTAAGTAATATTGATGGTATTTTATCTGTAGTGCCCTATTATAGCAAACCAACTCAAGAGGGTTTTTATCAGCATTTTAAGGCATTAGCAGCGGTAAGCGATGTGCCAATTATTTTGTATAATGTTCCTGGTAGAACCGCAAAAAACATGAGTGCAGGTACTACAATTCGTTTGGCAAATGATTTTGAAAACATTGTTGGTATTAAAGAGGCTGGAAATAATATGCAGCAATATTTAGAGTTGTTAAAAAATAAACCAACAGATTTCTTAGTTATTTCTGGTGATGATGATTTGGCTTTAGGAATAACGTTGGCAGGAGGTTCTGGAGTTATTTCTGTAATTGGACAAGCGTATCCAAAAGAATTTTCTACTTTAATAAATTGCGGTTTAGAAGGTAAAAACAAGGAGGGGTATGCCATTCATTTTAAAATGATGGCCATAATTGATGCTATTTTTGAAGAAAATAATCCTGCAGGAATAAAAACAGTATTGCAAGCATTAGAATTTTGTGGGAATACAGTTCGTTTGCCTTTGGTAAAAGCAAGTGCACAGCTAGAGGAGAAAATAGTCCGTTTTGTTAAAAGTTTTTAGTTTTAGAACGAAATAGAAAAATGAAAGCTGCGGTATTTTATAAGAAAGTGCATAATAATATGTAAATTAGAGTTAAAAATAAAACACAAAAATATGTTGTCACCAATTATAGAAGAAGCACTTAACAAACAAATTAAGGTAGAGGCACAATCATCTCAAGTGTATTTATCCATGGCTTCTTGGGCGGAGGTTTTAGGTTTTGAAGGGGTTGCAAAATTTATGTACGCACATTCAGACGAGGAGAGAATGCACATGTTAAAGTTGGTGAAATTTGTAAATGAACGCGGCGGACATGCAAAAATATCTCAATTAGAGGCGCCACCAGTGCAGTTTGGTTCTTTTAAAGAAATGTTTCAAGAACTATTTAATCATGAGGTAAAAGTATCCGAGCATATCAATGATTTAATTGATATTTGTTTGCAAGAAAAAGACCACGCAACGCATAATTTTTTACAATGGTATGTGTCAGAGCAGATAGAAGAAGAAGCACTTGCGCGAAATATCTTAGATAAAATTAATTTGATAGGAGATGATAAAGGTGGTTTTTATCTTTTTGATAATGATATAAAATCTTTGGTAGCAGCAACCCCAAAACAGGGGTAAGATTAACAAATTTTTAGTATCAAATATGTGGCTATATCTTCTTTTTTTATGGATTATTGCACGATACTAGTAAGTGTGTTGAAAAACGTTTTATTAATCCATAATTAATCACTAATTTTGCCCAATGCAAAAAATTAAAAATTTAGCGTATTTAGTACTCTTTACTTTGCTACTTTCTTCATGTGGTGAGTATCAAAAAGTATTAAATAAAGGTACCTCGGAAGAGCAGTACAAAATGGCTGTAAAAATGTACGAAAGTCAAAATTACAGTAAAGCTTTGCGCTTATTCGATAAAATTGCACCTATTTACAGGGGTAAGCCTCAAATGGAGCGAATTAAATTTATGATTGCGCAATCTAATTTTAATGAAAAAAATTATGGAATAGCAGCCTATAATTTTGACCGTTTTACAAAAGATTATACGAAAAGTTCTAAAAAAGAAGAAGCAGCGTTTTTATCTGCTTATAGTTATAAATTAGCATCTCCTCGTTTTAGTATTGATCCAACAGATACAAATAAGGCTTTAGAGGCTTTTCAAAGTTTTATCAATACATATCCAAATTCAGATAAAATTGATGAAGCGAATACGTACTATTCAGAAATAAGGTTAAAGTTAGAAAAGAAATATTTCGAGATAGCAAAAACGTATTACAGAACTGCAGATTACGATTTAAGAAATTATAAGGCAGCAATTAAGGCTTTTGATAATTTATTAGAAGACTTTTTAGGAACTAAATATAAAGAAGAAGCAATATATTATAGTTTTAAAGCAGGACATGATTTTGTTTTAAAAAGTTATGATAGAAGAAAGTTAGAAAGAATTTCAGATGCAACAGAAGATTATGAGAGGCTTATAAAGAGCTTCCCGGAATCTAAGTATTTGGAAGATGCAAATGAGATGTTTGCAACATTGCAAAAAGAAAAAATAAGAGTTGATGCTTTAGTAGCAAAGCAGGCAGCATTAGTAGCTAATTTACAAAAGAAATAATTATTTAAGATGGATTATAAAGATACAAAAGCACCGTTAAGTACTATTACTTACAATAAGAATGAAATTGAAGCGCCAACAGAGAATATCTATGAGGCTATTTCTATTATTGCAAAGAGAGCTAATCAAATTAATTCTGATTTAAAAAGAGAATTGGTAGATAAGTTGGATGAATTTGCAACATACAACGATTCTTTAGAAGAAGTATTCGAGAATAAAGAACAAATAGAAGTTTCTAAATTTTACGAAAGGTTACCAAAACCAACTGCTATGGCGGTTGAAGAGTGGTTAAATGATAAAGTATATCACAGAACTCCAGAAACAGAGTAATGTCTGTCTTAAAAGAAAAGAAAATTCTTTTAGGAATTACTGCTGGAATTGCAGCATATAAAACGGCTAGTCTAGTTCGTTTGTTTATAAAGTTAGGCGCAGAAGTCAAAGTTATTATGACTCCTGCGTCTAAAAATTTTATAACACCTCTTACACTCTCTACACTTTCTAAAAACCCGGTTCATTCTACTTTTTATTCTAAAGAAGATGAAAATGAGCTCTGGAACAATCATGTAGAATTAGGTCTTTGGGCAGATTACATGTTAATTGCACCTGCAACCGCAAATACTTTGTCTAAAATGGCAAACGGAACTTGCGATAACCTATTGTTAGCAACGTATTTATCATCTAAATGTCCGGTTTATTTTGCACCTGCAATGGATTTGGATATGTATAAGCATCCATCTTCTATAGAAAGCTTAAATAAATTACAAAGTTTTAATAATATTATAATCCCTGCTACTTCAGGTGAGCTTGCAAGTGGTTTAATAGGCGAGGGCAGAATGGCAGAGCCAGAAGATATCGTTTCTTTTATAGAGAAAGATATACGCGCTAAACTGCCTTTAAAAGGTAAGAAGGTTTTAGTTACGGCCGGGCCAACTTATGAAGCAATAGACCCTGTTCGTTTCATAGGAAATCATTCTTCAGGAAAAATGGGATTTGCAATTGCAAGTGCTGCTGCAAATTTAGGTGCAGAAGTATATTTGATTTCTGGACCAAGCAATCAACAAATAAAACACTCTCTAGTGCATCGAGTAGATGTTGTCTCTGCTGAAGAAATGTATGATGCTTCCCATCTTTATTTTAAAGATGTAGATATTGCGATACTTTCTGCTGCCGTTGCAGATTATAAACCAAAAAAGAGTGCTTCCCAGAAAATAAAAAAGACAGATACAACGTTAGAATTATCGTTAGCACCTACTAAAGATATTTTAGCGTCTTTAGGTGCTATAAAAAAACAGCAGTATTTGGTTGGTTTTGCATTAGAAACTAACAATGAGTTAGAAAATGCAAAAGGCAAACTAAAAAGAAAAAATTTAGATGCTATTATTTTAAACTCTCTGCAAGATAAAGGTGCCGGTTTTGCTAAAGACACAAATAAAATTACTATTATTGATAAAGAGTTTAATGAAAAAGCATTCAAACTAAAGTCTAAAGTAGCAGTTGCGAAAGACATTATGAATGAAATTGTAAATCGAATTAAGAAACAAGACAAATAGGTTAATACAACTTGGATTGCCTAAAGTTCTTGTATCAAGACACTATAATATCTAAAATTGAATATGCATAAATTAACATTACTTTTTATACTACTATTCTCATTTTTTAGCTTGAATGCTCAAGAGTTAAACTGTCTGGTTACGGTAAATTCAGATCAAATAGGAGGCTCTAATAAACAAGTATTTAATACTTTGCAACGATCATTAAATGAATATATAAATCAAACCAAGTGGACAAATAGAATAGTAAAGCCAGAAGAACGTGTTAATTGTGCAATGACAATTATTATAACTTCTAGAGATAATAATAATTTTACTGCAACGCTTCAAGTGCAATCTACAAGACCTGTTTATAATTCTAGTTATGCTTCACCAATATTGAATATTAAGGACAACGAATTCAATTTTAAATACAATGAGTTTGATCCTTTAATTTATAATAAAAATTCTTTTGACAGCAATTTGGTATCCTCTATTGTTTTTTATGCAAATATAATTTTAGGAATAGATGCAGATACCTTTTCTAAATATGGTGGAGAAACTGAATTAAAAGAAGCACAAAATGTAATGTTACAAGCGCAGCAAAGTGGCCTTTCTTCGTGGCAAAACGTGGTAGGGAAACAAAATAGATATGCATTAATAGATAACGTTTTATCTCCAAAATTGAAGGTGTATCGAGACTTACTTTATAATTATCATAGAAAAGGATTTGATAACATTGTAAAATCTAAAGCTTCTGCCCAACAAACTATTGAAACGAGTTTATTAACTTTAGAGCGTATCTACAATAAAACAATTGGTAATTATTTAATTAGAGTATTTTTTGATGCAAAAGCAGATGAAATTGTAAGCATGTATTCTGAAGATGCAAAGACTAGAAATAAAAAGCGTTTGATACAATCTTTAAGAAAAATTTCTCCAAACAATAATTCTAAATGGAGAAAGTTAGATTAAATTCAACAAATTTCACTAATTTTAACTTCTAAAAATTAGTCAATTTGCTTACACAATTATCTATAAATAATTACGCATTAATACATCACTTAAGTATTGATTTTTCCTCAGGTTTATCAATAATCACTGGAGAAACAGGAGCTGGAAAATCTATTTTATTAGGTGCCTTAGGTTTGGTTTTAGGCAATAGAGCAGATTTATCTTCTTTAAAAGATACGTCTACCAAGTGTATTGTAGAGGCAAAAGTTGCAATCTCTAATTATAACTTACAAGATTTTTTTACTTCTGTAGATTTAGATTACGAAGCAGAAACCATTATTAGGAGAGAAATTCTTCCTTCAGGTAAATCAAGGGCTTTTGTAAATGATACACCGGTTACTTTAAACGTTTTAAACGAGTTAAGATCAAAATTGATAGATGTGCATTCTCAGCATCAAACCATGCAACTGTCTGATGCAAAATTTCAATTTGCTATTTTAGATGCATTGGCTAAAAATACGCCAAGAATTGAGTCTTACAAAAGAGGTTTTACGCAATTAAGTGCTTTAAAAAAAGAATTAGCTGCTTTAGAAGCTTCGCAAATAGAGGCAAATAAGCAATATGAGTACAATTTGCACCTCTTTACAGAATTAGAGGAAGCAACTATTAAAATTGATGAGCAGGCAATCTTAGAAGAAAGCTTAGAGAAGTTAAACAATATAGAAGATATAAAATTGAATTTATCTGAAAGTTTAGCACTTTCTGTAAATGAAGAAATCGGCCTTCAAAATTTGTTAAATACCCTAGAATTTAAAGTTTCTAAAATAGCTTCTTTTTCTAAGGAATATCAAACATTAGCAGATAGAATCACGTCCATAAAAATAGAGATGGATGATGTTGTTTCTGAATTAGAAAATGCAAACGAAAATGTAGATTTTAATCCGAATGAAGCAGAAGAAATTAATGACAGATTACAACTATTATACAACCTTCAAAAGAAACATACGGTACATTCGAATGAAGAATTATTAGTTGTTTTTGAAGAATTATCTGATAAAGTAAGAGCTGTAGAATCTGCAGATGGCGAATTAAATAAGAAAAAAGCAGCAATTGAAGCAATTTCTGAAAAATTAGATGCAGTTGCAGAAAGAATATCGAAAGCAAGAACCACCGCAATACCGAAATTAACAAAAGAGTTAGAATTTTTATTAACCGATTTAGGAATGGAAAATGCGCGTTTTTCTATAAAAGCAACACTAACGAAGGTTTATTTTAATAACGGAAAAGACGAATTAGAGTTTCTCTTCTCTGCAAATAAAGGAGGTAATTTTGGCGAGTTAAAAAAAGTAGCTTCTGGTGGAGAATTATCTCGAATTATGCTATCTGTAAAGAAAGTATTATCAGAAAACACACAGTTGCCAACCATTATTTTTGATGAAATTGATACTGGTGTTTCTGGGGAAGTTTCTAATAAAATTGCCGCTATTATGCAACAAATGAGTAACAATATGCAAGTAATTGCAATTACACATTTACCTCAAATTGCAGCAAAAGGTAGCAATCATTACAAAGTATATAAAGCAGAAGTAGACGGGGTTACCACTACAAACCTAAAAGAATTATCTTCGGAAGAGCGTATTATAGAAATTGCAGAAATGTTAAGCGGTAAAGATATTTCAGATTCTGCACTTACACACGCCAAGGAATTATTGAATTAGTTTTTTAAGAAACAGGAAATTTAGAGACTAGAGACAAGAAATAAAGATTTTTAAGACCAATACTAAGACTAAGTCATTTTAAAATTTTTTCATAAAAACTACCAACAAAAAACCAATACATTGTACAACTTACTAAAAGGTAAAAAAGGAATTATATTTGGTGCATTAAACGAGCATTCTATTGCTTGGAAAACAGCGGAACGTGCGCATGAAGAAGGAGCGGAGTTTGTTTTAACGAATGCGCCAGCTTCAATTAGAATGGGAACATTAGAAATTCTCGCAGCAAAAACAGGTGCTCAAATAATTTCGGCAGATGCAACTTCAATAGAAGATTTAGAGAATCTTATAGAAAAAGCAATGGAGGTTTTAGGTGGTAAAATCGATTTTGTGTTACATTCTATTGGTATGTCTGTAAACGTTAGAAAAGGAAAGTCGTACACAGACCCTAATTATGATTTTACAAAAAAGGGCTGGGATGTTTCCGCGGTCTCTTTTCATAAAACTTTGAATATTCTATACAAGAAGAACGCCATGAATGAATGGGGAAGTATTGTTGCGTTAAGCTATATGGCTGCGCAAAGAGTATTTCCAGATTACAATGATATGGCAGATAACAAAGCCTATTTAGAGTCTGTTGCACGCAGTTTCGGCTACTTCTTTGGTCGAGATCATAAAGTGCGTGTAAACACCATTTCTCAGTCTCCAACGCCAACAACTGCAGGCACTGGAGTTAAAGGATTTGATGGTTTTATTTCGTATTCAGAAAAAATGAGTCCTTTAGGAAACGCAACTGCTTTAGAATGTGCGAATTACACCATTTCTATGTTTTCAGATTTGACAAAGAAAGTAACCTTGCAAAATTTATTTCATGATGGTGGATTTTCTAATATGGGTGTAAGTGACGCTGTAATGGATAAGTTTATAGAAGAATAGCTGATATATTACGATAAAACTTAAACAGGTTTTGATTATTGTTAATCAAAGCCTGTTTTTTTTTGCGATATATTTAATAAGAATCATGATTTAGCTATTTTTATACAGAGTTGTTTCTTATTTGAAAGAAATAATGTATTTTAACGTACAATAAACATATGTTAATCAACTAATTAAAACCTAACCACATGAGAAAAATTACTTTATTATTAACGTTTTTGTATTCCTCTTTTTCTTTTGGGCAATATTTGTCTGAAGGATTTGAATCGGGAACTTCTCTCCCAGCTAGTTGGATTCTAACACAAACTAATACAACCGAGACTTGGGAAATTTCTACCACTATAGCTAACAATGGAACTAATAGTGCTACAGTTGCATATGATCTTTCTACTCAAGATGAAACTTTAATTTCTCCTAGCATTGACCTCACGTCAGCTACAAATCCAAGGATTAAATTTTGGTGGAATATGAGCTATTACTGGAGTATAGATCCATATAACTATTATGACTTTACTGTAAGTATTGATGATGGAACAAATGTTACAGAATTATTCAAAGAAGCAGATGTTGGTGTATTTACTAACTTTACATGGTATGAACAAACTATAGATCTCTCTGATTATGTTGGACTAAACGATGTGAAAATACTATTTAATTATTCAGGTGCCGATGGAGCATCCTTAAATTTAGATGATATTTTGGTTGAAGAAACTCCTACCTGTTTTTCTGTAACAGATTTAACGGCAACAACTAACTCAACATCAGAAGTAGAGATATCCTGGACAGCAGGAGGCGCTGAAACAGAATGGACTTATGAATTTGGCCCTACTGGTTTTACTCAAGGAAGTGGTACAATTACAATTACTGGACCAAACAATCCTATAATTTTAGGAGGTTTAACTTCTGAAGCAGCCTATGATATTTATGTTCAAGCTAATTGTGGTGGAACTGATGGCAATAGTACTTGGAGTACTCTTTCTTGGACCATGCCAATAGCTGGAGATACCTTTGCAACTGCAACCATTTTACCTTTTATAATTTCTGCAGAAGGAACGGGATGTACAACTTCTAATATTTCAATTGATTTTCCGAATTCAGGTTTCACAGCTAGTGGTCTTCTAGGGAACGGAACTCCAGGAAACGAAGGTATAGATGCTTTTTTTAATTGGACAGCTACCACAGACGCATTACGCTATTGGGGTGCTGGTGCTGGTTCTCCATACATTGGTATTCACGATGCATCTGGTACTGAAATTGCTTATTCTACATATAATCAAGAAGATATAGTTTTGAGTGGTTGGGCAGCAGGTGATGAGCTTGTAATTAGAATTTATGATTATGGAACGTCTAACGTTCTTGTAGATTTTTGTTTAGAGTATTATACTTTACCAGCTGCACCAAATTGTGCAGAAAATGTATCTCCAACAGGTTCAGATGTGTCATTTAATGATGCTGCTGTTTCTCTTTCTTGGGATGCGCCTTCATCCGGTCCATCACCTACTGGATACGAAGTTTTTTGGGGAACAGCATCAGGTGATTTAACTTCATTAGGTGTTATAGATGCACCTGTTACTGCCGCTAATATTACAGGGATGTTGTATGGTGAAACCTATTACTATTCTGTTGTACCAAGCAATGGTGCTGCTTCGTCTATCGGTTGTACTGAGTATTCTCTCACTGTTGAAAATGCATCGGCCCCATTTAATACAGATTTCACTAATTATCCTGCAGGATTTTCTGAGTCTACCGGACCATTTGGTACTCCTTCCGCAACTGTCACAGTCAGTAATTGGGGTACAGCTGATTTTTTAAATGATGCGACCTTAGGTAAAGGAGCTAAAGTTAATATCTATGGAACATTAGTTGATGAGTATTTAATTTCTCCAACTTTTGATTTAAGTTCTGGTACTCATTACCTAAATATAGATGCTGGTATAACAGATTGGGATGATACTGTTACAGATGCTGCCGGAATGGATGCAGGAGATGATTATGTTGCTATTGTTTTATCTGAAGATGATGGTGCTTCATGGTCAGAATTATATCGTTGGGATTCTACATCTGGCTTAACCAATGCTTCTCTGGCTATGCCAGAGATTACGCTATCGTCTACTTCAACGACTGCCAAAATAGCGCTGTATGCTTTTAGTGCCGCTTCTGGAGGGGATTATGATTTTCATATCACTAATTTGCAGATTACAACTGCAACCTTAGGAATAGCAACGAATACTTTAGAAGGTTTTACATTGTATCCAACAATTGTAAAAGAAGAACTAAACTTTAGATCTCAAAATAAAGTAGCGGCAATAACAGTCTTTAATTTATTAGGTCAAAAAGTATTTTCTGGAGCACCTAATGCAAACAATTCATCTGTGAACTTGTCTAATTTAAGACCAGGGGTGTATATTGTAAAAGTGAAATCTGAAAATTCTATTGGAAGTTATAAGATTATTAAAGAATAAAATAGCATTTTTTATATTTCATAAAACGCAAACCGAAAGGTTTGCGTTTTTTTATGCTATTTTTACATCGAATTTAATTTTAATACATGGGTTTTTTTAAGAAAGGCGACAACGTATTTATAGCATCAGAAAAGTTTAATTTGATGGAGAGAAGCGATGTAGATGTTCAAATAGAAGAGAATATTAAAAAAGTGGGTGTCGATAAGTTTGCAACATCTGATTATGGTGATTTATATTTGAGAGTGAACGAATTAGGAGGTTTTTTAATTTTAGAAACAATTATGGTAAGTGCTACCAATCTAAAAAGTAAAAAAGGAAGCGTGCTTACTTTTATTAACGGAAATGAGGTATTAAAACTAGCATCTGATGAACATAAAATTGAATCGGACTTTTCTAATGCCGTAAAAAGATCGGTTACTAAAATTGATTATAATATTTCTATTGAAGAGGCAGAATATTTTAAAGAAGAAAAATATGATGAAGTTCGTTTTGAAATTAACGGAAAGGAAATTGTATTTTCTGTGCTAATACCTTAAATATTGAAAGTATCATTTTCCATCATAGTACCAGTTTACAATCGTCCAAATGAAATAGACGAGTTGTTGAATAGTCTTACAAAACAAAATTTTTCTGATGATTTTGAAGTTTTAATAATTGAAGATGGCTCTGCAATTAAAGGTGATACTATTGTTGAAAAATATAAATCGAAATTAAAAATAAAATATTTTTTCAAAGAAAATACGGGAGCAGGAGCAAGCCGTAATTTCGGAATGCAACGAGCTTCAGAAAACTATTTTATCATTTTAGATTCTGATGTTATTCTTCCTGAACACTATTTATCAGAAGTAAAAAAAGGTTTAGATATTAAATATACAGATGCATTTGGTGGCCCAGATACTGCTCATGAGAGTTTTACTCCTATACAAAAGGCAATTAATTATGCAATGACCTCTATGCTAACAACTGGAGGTATTCGTGGTAAAAAGCAAACTTTTGGTAAATTTCAACCAAGAAGTTTTAATCTTGGACTTTCGAAAATAGCCTTTGAGAAGACACAAGGTTTTTCAAAAATGAAAAACGGAGAAGATATCGATTTAACTTTTCGTCTTTGGGAAAACGAATTTGATACACAGCTTTTAGAAAAGGCATTTGTATATCATAAACGCAGAAGTTCTTTAAAACAGTTTTTTAAACAAACGCATGGTTTCGGAACTGCAAGGCCTATCTTAAATAAAAAATATCCAGAAACGGCAAAGCTTACTTATTGGTTTCCTAGTTTATTTATTATAGGGTTCGCTATAAGTATTATTTTAACAATTTTTGGGTTTAGCCAAATCTTATATTTTTATGGTGTTTATTTTTCTTTAATATGGCTAGATTCATTGTTTAAAAGCAAAAATTTATCGGTTGCTTTTCTAAGTATAGCTGCTTCATTAACTCAATTTATTGGCTATGGCATAGGTTTTTTACAATCACAATTCTTTCCCGAGGAGTAGTGTGTTAAATAGGAAAAAGTGTGCGCTTAAACTCGCGTAAAAGACTTCTTTACAGTATTAAACGTATTAATCGTAATAGGTTTTTTAATCGTACTTACTTTATAATATTTGCTTCAGTTTTAAAACAAACAATTTTAGTTCTGTTAGGTGTTTTTTATGATGTTTAAAATTTCTGTAATCGTTGTAACATCAGATATTGTTTGTTCAGTTGAATTTAAATCTAGATTTGAATTGGCTATTATTTTAGATGCTGAAGTATGAATTTCTTTAAAACCGTTGCTTTTAAAAGTTCTTGCATTCGTTGCGTTAATTCCGCTACCGGGAAGGATAATTAATTGCTCTTTTGCGATGTCTTTTAGCTCCTTAAGCAATGCGATTCCGTTTATTGCTTTTTCTTCCAAGCCTGAAGTTAAAATTCTATCAATTTCTAAAGCAATTAATTCTTTTAAAGCTTTCTTTGGATTGGAGACGCAATCAAAAGCTCTATGAAAGGTAAAAGACAATGGTTTAGAAAGTGCAATTAATTCTTTAGTTCTCTCAATATCTATGCTCTTATTAGTATTTAAAATACCAGATACGATGCCGTTAAAACCATATTCTTTGCAGCGTTTAATATTTTCTTTCATTAACAAAAATTCATTCTCAGAATAGTTGAAATCACCACTTCTAGGTCGGATTAAAACATGCACAGGAATTGTAATGTTTTTAGAAACTTTTTTAAGTAGCAGATTAGAGGGCGTAATTCCGCCAACGGTAAGGTTAGAACAGAGTTCTATCCTGTCAGCACCTCCGTTTTGGGCATTAATAGCAGAATGGTATGAGTTTGCGCAAATTTCTAATTTCATGCTATTTATAAAGTGGGCCTCATCGCTTGTTAAAATCGGTGAGGTTTTGTTTGTTATTCTATAACTATCTCATCAATAAAAGTCCAAGCTTTATGGCCAGCACCTTGTTTTCCCTTTGGTATAATCCCGTAACTAGGAATTGTAATCTTTAATTCGGTTGCTTTTAAATTTTTATCTTCTGGATAGAATTGTGAGATATTTAGATTAAAATCAACTAATAAAGATTTAGTGTTTTCTATTTTTTTTCTTGTTGAAATAGCTCTTCCATCTTCTAATTTTAATTGTAAATTAAGTGTTTTTGGCACATAAATCCATTGGTTTGTTTTGTTAAAAAACCGTGTAGCAATTGAGTTGATCTTTGTGGGACTGTCAAATTTAATAATAATTTCTACATCATCACCAGAAAAACCCAACCACTCTTTATCTCCATAGCGTTTGTTATTGCCAGAGATTCCGTTAATTAAGGCTTGTTTTCCTCCTGCATTATACCCTTTATCAGGTTTTACATTTAAAGAGATTTTTTTTCCAACCGCTTTATGTAATTTTATTTTTTGCTCAAAAACACCGCCCAACTGTTTTCTATCCGTATTAAAAATAGCAGCTTTTATGGTAACAGAAGAATCTATTTTTATGGGGCTTTTATATTCGGAATGTGTTAAATAGTTCGGTTTTTTTCCATCTAAAGAATAGATAATTTTATGGTCTGTAGTTGTTTCTAACTGAAGGGTTAAACGTCCGTTGTCATTTAATATTTCGGCTTTTACTTCGTATACATGTTTCGCGTAGTTTACATTCATTACATCCAGTCTTTTGTTGAAATGCACCAATCTCTTTACAAAATTTTTGTAATTTCTGTTTTCCTTAGCACTCCAAACTACTTCTGCCAGTGCAATTGCTCTTGGAAAAACCATATATTCTACCTGTTTAGGAGTTGTAATGTACTCTGTCCAAACATTTCCTTGTGCGCCTAAAACATAGGTAGCTTCTTCTTTTGTTAATTCTTCAGGAATTGGATTGAAATTATAGACTTTTTCTAAAGGAAGAAATCCGCTAATTGCCAAAGGTTCATTTTCGTTGTCAGATTGATAATGGTCAAAATAACAATGAGAACTCGGAGTTAGAATAACATTGTGTTTTTCTTTGGCCGCTGCAACTGCACCATTGGTTCCACGCCAAGACATTACGGTAGCATTTGGTGCCAAACCACCTTCTAATATTTCATCCCAGCCAATAATTTGTTTTCCTTTCGAGTTGATGTATTTTTCCATTCTTGTGATGAAGTAACTTTGCAAGCCATGTTCATCTTTTAAACCTGCTGTTTTGATGAGTTTTTGACAATGAGCACATTCTTTCCATCTTTTTTTAGGAGCTTCATCTCCACCAATATGAATGTATTTTCCTGGAAATAATGCTATTACTTCATCAATAACATCTTCTAAAAATTTAAAAGTGCTTTCTTTCGGACAGTAAATATCTTCGAAGATACCCCATTTGGTAACAGCTTCAATTTGTTTTCCTGTACAACCTAATTCAGGATATGCCGCAATTGCAGCCTGCGAATGTCCTGGCATTTCTATTTCTGGTATGATGGTAATTTGTCTTTCTAATGCGTATTTTACAATGTCCTTTATCTCTTCTTGTGTGTAAAATCCGCCATATTTTTTACCATCAAATTTTTGAGGTTCATCATTATTATGCCCAATTAAAGTTTCGTTTCTAAACGCTGCAATTTCTTGTAGTTTTGGATATTTCTTAATCTCAATGCGCCAACCCTGATCTTCTGTTAAATGCCAATGAAAGGTATTCATTTTTAGCATTGCCATTAAATTAATATATTTTTTAATAAAGTCTACAGAGAAAAAATGACGCCCAACATCTAAATGCATTCCGCGATATTTAAATTGGGGAGCATCTTTAATTTCTAAACATTGAATGGCAATATGAGTTTCATTAGATGCTGTTGATTTTTCAAAATCAACAGGTAATAACTGTCTTAAAGATTGAAAAGCATAAAAAGCACCTTTTTGAGATTTCGCAGAAATTAAAATTTTATCCGCAGTAATTTTTAATTGATATCCTTCATTATTAGAAATAGAGGCATCTATTTTAAATTGAATACTATTTTTAGAAGACGTATTTAATTGAATATTACTTCCATTTTCAACATAACTTTTAAAAAAATTAGCAACACTTTTTAAACTGTCATCATAGGTTAATTTTGTGGCACTACTTAATACAAAAACACCTTTTGTTATAACTTGTTCAGTAGGAATAGGAATCATATTAATAATAGTCTTCTCTTTATTTTCTTTAAAACACGCAGTTAGTAGTATCATTAATGTTGTGCACGCTATAATTTGCGTTATTCGTCTAAAAGTGCTCATTTTATGTTTAATTGATTATCGTTATCTTGCTAATTTAGACAAAATTTTATACTTATATATCTGATGAAAAAACATGTACTTACGTTACTTTTTTTAATCATTTTAGTTGTTATTTCATGCACTGAAAAGACAGAGGTTTCTAATGCTCAAAAAGCTAAAAACCTAATTTCTTATGTAAATCCGTTTATTGGAACTGGTGGTCATGGCCATACATATCCTGGGGCAACAATGCCTTTTGGGATGCTGCAACTCTCGCCAGATACTCGTTTAGATGGCTGGGATGGTTGTTCTGGTTATCATTATTCTGATGACGAAATCTATGGATTTTCGCATACACATTTAAGTGGAACCGGTGTTTCTGATTATGGTGATATTTTATTAATGCCTACCAATAAGCAAGTTTTTAATAATGGAGCCGATGGAAAGGAAGGCTACAAAAGTAAGTTTTCTCATACGAATGAAGTAGCGGAGCCAGGTTTTTATAAAGTCCATTTAGAGGATACAAATATTGATGTTGAGTTAACAGTATCTAAAAGGAGTGGAATGCATAAATATAATTTTCCTACTGCGGATAATCAGTTTGTAATTTTAGATTTATTACATAGAGATAAAGTGTTAGCTGCAAAAATTACTAAAATTTCAGATACAGAAATTGTTGGGTATCGCTTTTCTGAAGCTTGGGCAGATGACCAACGTTTGTTTTTCAGCATCAAAACGTCTCATCCGTTTACAGATGTTTTACAATCGCCTCCAAAAAAAGGAATGGCTGCTGCACAGAAAATAGCCTTGAATTTTATCAATCCAAATAATGAACCTGTTTTTATCAAAATAGGAATTTCTGCTGTAGATATTGAAGGTGCAAAAAAGAATTTAGAAGCTGAAATAGGGAATAAAACTTTTGAGCAAGTCAAAAAAACAGCACAAGAATTTTGGGAGCAGCAATTAGAGAAAATTGTTTTAGAAGACACAAACGAAGACAATAAGACTAATTTTTACACCTCTTTATATCATGTTTCTATCGCACCAAATTTGTATCAAGATGTTGATGGTAGATACAGAGGAATGGATTTAAAAATTCATGAGACTAAAGATTTTGATTATTATACAGTATTCTCACTATGGGATACGTATCGAGCTGCGCATCCTTTATACACAATTATTGAACAAGAGAAAACTAACGATTTTATCAATACTTTTTTAGCAAAATATGAGGAAGGCGGTATTATGCCAATCTGGGATTTAGCAGGGAATTACACACATTGCATGATAGGGTATCACGCAGTGCCAGTAATTGCAGATGCATATTTAAAGGGAATTCGGAAATACAATGTGGAAAAAGCTTTTAAAGCAATGAAACATTCTGCAACGAGAGATACGTTAGGTTTGGACTCTTATAAGAATTTCGGATTTATTCCGGTTGAAAAAGAATCTGAATCTGTTTCTAAAACTTTAGAATATGCTTATGACGATTGGACTATTGCTCAAATGGCAAAAGATTTAGGGAAAGAAGAGGATTATAAAACCTATACAGAAAGAGCGCAATCGTATAAAAACGTATTCGATCCTAATACCCAATTTATGAGAGGAAGGTTCAGAAATACTTGGTTTGCACCTTTTGATCCGTATGAAGTGAATTTCAACTATACAGAAGCAAATTCTTGGCAATACAGTTTTTATGTGCCGCAAGATATTTCTGG
>JBLHGY010000022.1:0-17589 GCA_047616665.1 Polaribacter sp. | reverse complement strand
ATATTATAAAGGATGACTCTAAATATCAAGTTAAACCTAATGAGTATTTTGCCAAATTTGCAAAGCCTATGAACGACCCTAATAATAGTGGTGAAAAGCCAAAAACGCCACAAACGCCACAAAATAAACAATCGAATAATGCCAAGCGAGAAAGAAGAAGAAGTTTATAAATAAAAATAATATGACAGCAACTACAAAAATAGACTATCTCTTAGCTACAAAAGAAAATATAGACCCACTTAAGGTTGCAATTAAAGCTTCGATAAAAGAACAAGAACAAAAGAATCTTCAAAAAAAACCTATAGATTTTAGCGCTTTTACAAAACCTGGGATTTTAAGTGATGCTAGCAGTTCCAAAAAATCAGCACAAAAAGCTATTATTAAAAATAACAGAAAAGGACCAAGCGTCTAACTTTTATAGAAAACAATATAGCACCAGTTTTGCATTTAGGGACCGTTACGAAATAAAGTGTACAAAATATGCGAAGTAATTTTGTTGTTTTTTAAGACACAAAATGTGATAATAGCAGTAGTTATTTACTTCAATATTATTTTGTAACAAAGAAAAATAGCAAAATAAGAAGTATAGCTGTATAGGTTATTTCGCAATAAATCCTTAACATGTTTTTTTTAATTCGTTTATTTAATTTCTTTTTACAGTATAGTGGTGTTATAAAATAATATTGAAGTAAGTAGATAGCTAATTAGTGCAGGTATCAACGAAAATAAGTTGTTGTGAAAGACATAATTTTATTAGAACACACTTTTAAAACATTCAGCCCTGTAAAAAGGTGCTTAATAAGTACTTTAATTAAGTAAATGGTGGCTTTCAGTTTAAAACTAAAGATAATTAAATGCTTAGCACAAAAACATTAATTTTAATAAAATTTAAAAATTTTAAATGTAATTATAACTTTTAACGATGCAGAAAAAAGGATGTCTTTTGCGCAAGGCAGCATTATAGAAATTGTAAAGATATAGAATTGGCAGCTTTTTTTAAACCCTCTTCATTAGCAAATACAAGTTTTTGTAATACTATTAAAATAACGATTTGGGGTAGTATGTGGCATGCTGTATTTTAAGCCCATTTAATTAAACCATAGATAAAACCCAAAATCACCAATTAAAAGCAATAAAAGGTTAACTAAAACAATATAATTATGAAAGAATATTTTAACTCTCCTGATTCACGAAATCAAGCTATGGAAGATAAAATAGGTGAGAATATAAAAAAGTTAAAAGATATATTTCCAAATTATATAGCAGAAAAGTTAGGAAGATCTCTTGGGGAAATCGAGAAGAACACTTACAGTAAATTATTTGTCACCTTAACTGAGATTCCGGAAATGCTATTAAAAGGTGCCTTAGAAACAGTACCTTATAATGCTCTACAAGAATTAGCTGGTGACCTAGGTTATG
Organism: Polaribacter sp.; assembly: GCA_047616665.1. Classification (GTDB taxonomy): domain Bacteria; phylum Bacteroidota; class Bacteroidia; order Flavobacteriales; family Flavobacteriaceae; genus Polaribacter. The sequence goes on along the minus strand of JBLHGY010000022.1, from coordinate 16,170 downwards.
ATGGCAATTTTCAAATTACTAATTTAGAAAGTTTCAATAAAATTTTAATTGATTTACATACGCTTGCGGCGGTTCCCATGGGTAATATCAGCTTATCCTTTGGCGCTGAAACAACCCTTTCTGGAAGTATAAATGATAACTCTGAAGACGATTCTACTATCTCTACTCTAACTGAAAATTCTTCTATCTCTCACAATAATGCCATATCGCCTGACAAAGACTTAAATATTAACAATAGTACCTCATCCTCCGTTAAAAAAGAGGAAGAAAAAAAGCGAATAAAAGAGCTAACATTTACAATTACACTAAAAGGTAAAGATAAAGAACCTAAAATAATACCGTTTGAATTTGAAAATATACCCCCTAAAGAAGCTATAAATAAAGTAGTAGAGTCTGTAAAAAAAGAATGTATTGAAGGTTATAACAAAACAGAAATACCTTACCATCCAGAATTAGTAGGCTTATTAGCAGCACTTAAAGATAAATTAGGTAGTAAATCCATTATAACGATAACAATCCCTGAACAGGGGTTAAATAACATAGAAAATAATCCTAATATAAAAGCTATATTACAAGATTATGAACGCGCAGATAAAAAAGTCTTTTTAAATAAATCAGATGAAATAAAGTATAATGAGCTACTCACTAAATATGAGATTAAACCTTCTTCTAATGATTATGATTTAAACAATTTAAGCATACCTCGTAACAGATCGAATGCAGGTGTTAAACCACCAACCAAAAAACAAGATCTGGAGCCTGCTATACCCACCAGACGATTGTCTAAGTAAGAAGAGTGGTAAACTATATATCGTACTAAATCTCAAAATACGAAGAGACATTAAGTAAAAACATAAATAAAAATAGAGAGAGCAGTAGTTAGTTGTTTATGCAAATTTATTATTTAGCTGATATTGCCAGGTTGAGGGCAGTCGAATTCTATCTCTAGCTTACCAATAGTTCTCAACTGCGCTCAAACAAACAATCTCTAATGTTCTAAAATACTTAATAATTATTTAGTTAAAATTAATTTTTTGTAAATATTTAACTACGTACCTCTATAAAATAAAATGACAGCAACTACAAAAATAGACTATCTTTTAGCTACAAAATAAAATATAAACCCGCTTAAGGATACTTTAAAAGCATTGATAAAAGCACAAGAACAAAATAACCTTCAAAAAAACGTAGGAGATTTAAGCGCTTTTAGAGAAGTTAGTATTTCAAGAAATAGTGATGCTAGCAGTTCCAAAAAACCAGCTCCAAAAGCTATTCCTAAAAAGGACAAGAAAAATCCAATAATACAACGTTGTTAATTCTTAATATTTCATATATTTACTAAGAGATTAATAAATTTTTTAAAAATAATTAATTTTATAGAGCTAGGCATTTAGTTACCTATCTTTAAGACCAATAAAAGTGGGTAAAAATTAAAATATTTGGAGGTCAAAATCTCCTAGAGTTTGCTGTACACTTTGATACTGACTAAAAGTGCATGGATTATCTCTCTAGAATAAAATGAGGGTAAAGAATATATTTGCAGAAAATGTAAGCATAAACAATTTCAGATTGGTAAGGATTATTCTAGGATTTGCAATATTTGTTCTAACATAGAATCAGCAACTTCTAACACACTATTTCATAAATTAAAATTTGGATTGCGTAAAGCGTTTTTCATTTGTTTTGAAATGGTTTCAACAAGCAAAGGACTTTCTGCCCTACAAATATTAGTTAGATTTGGTATTGGAGAGAGAACTTCTAGAATGTGTATGCAAAAGATAAGGGGAAGCAATGAAGTCTATCGGAAATTTGCCTAAGACAGGGATTGTCTATGTTGATGAATTTTCGGTTGGAGGTTCTGAACAGGGTAAGCAAGGTAGGAGTTATGACAGTAAAAAGAAAAAAGCAATATATGCAGTAGAACTAACACTCGAAGTAAAAGTTAAACTTTTTTATGCTTTCAAAATAGATGACTATTCCTCTAAATCTTTAAGACTAATGTTTGAAAAACATATAAATATTTAAGCAATAGTAACGACTGATAAATGGAGAGGGTACACTCCAATAGCCAAAGAATATAATATAACACAAGTTCTAAGTAACAAAGGTTCTAATTTTAAAGCTTTGCATACAATAATTCATCAGGTTAAATTATGGGTAAGGACAACTTATTCGTGGGTTGATGAAAAGAACATAGATAGGTATTTTGATAAGTTTTGCTATAGAATAAATAGGTCTCAAGACAAAGACACTATTTTTAATAATTTGATAGAAAGAATGGTCAAAGCAAATAATATATCCCATAAATAAATAGTAGGTAATTAAGTGTCTACCTCTATAATTTAAGGATGATTATTATTCTAAGATATTTTTTTAGTTAGGTTCTTTTTTTTTCGAATATTAGCATTTTTAGAAAATAAAAAGTGCTATTGAGCTAATTAGACAACCTCTTAGCTCACGTATCAATGAAATGAGTTTTTGTGAAAGCCATAATTTCATTTTATAACACAGCATTGAAATGCAGCCCTATTATAAAGAGCTGCTTAATAATTACTTTGATTAAGTAAATGTGGGCTTTCAGTTTAAAACTAAAGGCACTTAAATACTTAGCTCAAAAACATTAATTTTAATAAAATTTAAAAAGTTTAAAATCCATTTAATTATGCTTTAGGACAAAAATCATAAAATATATTTATTTTTAACCCCCGTAATACGCTTAGTTTTTTTTAAATAATACCCTATAAAATATGAAAATTTTAGAAAATTGCACATCAAATACAATCTCACAAGTAATAGATTACTATACAAAACCTTTGTATGCTTATGCGGTAACCTTGTGTAAAGACAAAATGTTGTCTCAAGATATTTTACAAGAGGTATTTATAAGTTTATTTAATAACTGCAGTAAATTAGCAAACGATGTGCAAATAAAATCATGGTTATACAAATCTGTACATAATAAATTTATAGACTTTTACCGCAAAGAACAATCAAAATTAGATTTTGTAAATAAGCAAGCCAAAGTATTAGATGATTGGCAAAGCCAAGATGATTATGAAGAGAATCTCGAAGATCTAAGCGATAAACTTAATATTGCAATAGAAAATTTACCTGCTAAAATAAAAGAAATTTTTATTTTGAGAAAACTAGAAGGACTTACCACGAAAGAAGTAGCAGATTTTACTAAAATGTCACCCAAAAGTATAGAAAGATACATTACGCAGGCTTATAAAATTCTTAAAGAAGAACTTATATTAGACTAAGTCAATCACTGCTTATATGTTATACAGTTAATCTATTTAGGTTTTCGGGATTTGAATTTTTTTACAGCTAGATTTTGATGTTATTCTATTTATAGTCATTTATTTAACGATTTTTTATTTGGTATATTCAATAATGTTTACTGTCTTTATAGTGCTGACATTCATGTTTATGACTATAAATTTATCGCAAGAATAGAAAACACAATCGTGAGCGTTCAGCAAATTACATCTCGAATAAAAGCATAATTAGCAATTATTGTTGTCCGATAAAACTTAAATTTAATCAGAATAGGTCTTTTAACGCTAATAAAAGTGTTTGATTTTTTTGATTTTCAAATAGTAAGCTCTTTGTTTAGGGCATTACCTAAATTGTGATTTTCCTTGAATTTCTTCTGGTTTTCCTTTGTATTTACTAACGATTTTTCCGCACCTCAGAAAGATTCGAGTCCATTTATTCAGGGCAGAATCATACTTTTAAATTTAGTCATTTCAATAAATAGTTTTCATTCCAGCCAGCTTAAAGCCTTTTGCTTTTTATTGATATTTTTTTTGAAGATTCATTCTTCTATAGATGTAGTGCTATTTTAAGTAGATTAGAATAGAATAATTTTGAGCAGAGTTTCTTGCTCTTTTTCTAGAGGCATCTTCCGAAAAAACGACATCTAAAGTTCAATGTAGTTTGTTTTCTATAACCCAGTGAGAACGTATGTTGGTTTGAAATTCATTTGTCTTATTTTGTAGACTAGAAATATAATATCGTGTTGCTGTAGGCTTATCAGAATTTTTAAATTCACAAGGGCTATCAATCTTTACTACTGTTGTTAGGTTCTCCTATTTATTGACCCGTTTTATGAATTTAAAATCTGTTATCATACTACAAACTCTAATCTCTATGCGTCCATGCTCTAGGTCTAGCGAGGTTTAAAATGCTATATTTTACCAAACCTAAACTCATCTTGAATATTATGATAAAGGTTTTTTTGATTTTTCCTTTACCGCTAAAATATAAGCAGCATCTTTCTTTATAATTGCTGTAGCTATTTCTTTCTCACAGCTCATAGCATCAATAGTAACAAAGGTGTTTTCTAAAAACAGTATGTTTAAAAGTTCTGGGGTAGCTGTAATCTCGTTTGATTTCTCTTGAGTTTTTACTTGTACTAAAACTATATTTTTTCGCTAGCCCAAGATCTTACCGTCTGAATAAGAGATTTTTTGCCGTGTTATTTTGTGCCTCTTATAGTTGTACCATCTATGGCAACCACTTCTTTATCGTTAAGGGTTTCAAATGAGTTTAACCATTCTACATACGTCTAAGATTTTTTACTTGACTAAAAATAGTTACTAATTTAGTAGGCTTACATTTATTATAGCTTTAAAACCCTCTTTCTTCGGTAGACTTCTTTTTTGGAACTCACTAATTCTGAACTGGGTTTCCTTGCATTAAGGCATTCAGCAAATCCTCTAAAATCTATTTTAAGGTTAGCACTATTTTTATTTGTCTGATTTCTACTTAGTTTATGTTTTTTTTGTAAAACTTCATTTTTTAAATCTACAAGCCCCTGTGTGCTCTTGCTGTAGAGGTCTACTGGTAATTGAGAAGCACCACCTAATGCTACAACGTTATCATTAGCCTTTTTTATTTTATTAATAAGGCCTTCTTTTTTATTTTTTTCAATTAATGTTGTTGGAACTTTCTGAGTTGTATTTATAAGCTTTCCAGCTAACTTAACAGTGTTTTTGAATACATTAGAAATGTTAGTCCTAATTTTTTTTAAAATCTTTTTATAAATACTATTATTTATTTTTTTATAATTACCTTTTAAACCATCTAGTTCTTTGAGTATATCTTGTTTCTGCTCTATTTTTTTCCCCTTCTCTATATTTCTAAGATTAGCCATTAAAGTTTCCACTTTAATACTTAGACCTTTAAGGTTAGAAATATTTTTTTTACTATCATTTTTATTTAAAAAAATATTTAAAACTTTAGAGATTCTAATACCTAGGCGTAAGTTTCTAATTTTTTTTTTAAATTGTTTTTTTGTTTCTGAAGTCATAAACGTATATTTTTTTTGAAAACCTTTTTTAATATCTTAAACTTTAGTTGGTTCTACATCTTGTAATTTGAATGTTAAAGATATAAAAATATAATTTTTAAGTTGTTGTCTTTTATAAATTTCGTCTATTATTTTCGGAGACATATACGCGTATATTACAGCATTTTCTGGCAGTTTGTAATTTAAAGATATTGGCTTGTACGTATTGAATGGGTAATTTTTTAAATATATTTAGTATACGCATAGCGTATACTAGTAATAGATTAATTTCTATAGCTATCATTTTATGCCACTTATAATTTTTTGCCATATAACGTGTTACTTTTGAATAGCCCGAACCAATTTCTACAAAATTTTCATTGTTTGTATTTTTAATAAAGTCGTTTATAATCTGTGTTAATATTGGCGTGATATACTTGGTTTGTGTAGATATCAAAACAACTCTATAAGGCTTTATAAAATACACTAATTCTTTAAAAATTGATAGAATTATAATACATATAAGAAGGTAAATAAATATCATGATTACTTAAATTTTACAATTAATACAATAGCTAGATAATGATAATAAGGAACTAAAAAAGGCTTCTATCATAATTTTATGTTTTTAGGCAAACATAATAAACCCAATATATTCTTGGTATAACCATTTATTTTACACATAAAAAAATACAAATTATAATGTTATGTAAGGTTTATTTATTCTGTATCCTGAAATTATCATAAATTTAAAACACAATCTTTATTATGTCTTTTCGAGCGTAGTGCAGAAATCTAAACTATTGATTTTAAAGACATTTCGACTGCGCTCAATGTAACAATGAAATACATAATTTTAATTAAGACAAAAAACGGCCATACATTTTATTTATTAACAATTAGATTCCATTTCCTTTTCTTTGATTACTTTTTAAAGATTTGTCTTTGTTTACATTTTTTTTTATACTTCTTGTTTTACCTCTAGAAAGATCTTCAGTCTTTAATCTTGTTTTTTCTTCATTAATAATATTTATTCGCTTTTTATTTATTGTAGAATACAACTCACTTCCTTTTTTTGATAGTTTATTGGCTGAACCGAGTGTAAATGCGTTAATAAACTTTATTATATTTAGCGTAGATCGTAAAGTAATAAGCTTAGCGGCCACAAGAGTAGTACCCACCGCTGCAATTGCTATTAAAGGTATAAAAGGTAGACCTCCTAACGCAAGTGATGCAGCAAACGTAGCCGCCCCTATTATTGTACCTGTAATGGCTATAATAGCTATTGATTTTAATTTATTCTTATCTAATTTTCTAACACTATTTTTTGCCTTATCAACTAATGTGTAAGATGCTTGTCTTGAAGTCATTGCCTCTTTTACTAGTGAATTAATTTCACTGCCACCCTTAATTGTGTGATACAATTTTATAAAGTCCTCAGAAGCTTTTTTAACTGGAGTTTCGCTACTATCAGCTGAATGATTTTTACGATGTTCTTGTAGTCGTTCACAAAAAAATTCCCTGTAAGCAATGCGTTTTGCCATATTTTCTTTTAAACTATCTACCCCTGAATCATTTACAACAAATGAACAGCCTTCTTCTGCCTCAGTAGCTAAATTTTTAGGGTATAAAATCAGGTTATAAATAAGACTATCTGCTACATTTACACCAGCTTGTGCGTCTTTTTTTGATGAACCTTTAGAAATGGTAACTGTAGATCTTTTAGGACTCATATTGGCTTCAAACAGCGCATTATCAAATATAAGGTCTTTCAAAAGAGCAATCGCCTCATCATTTTGACCTTGTAGTTGAGCAAACTGATTTTGATATACTGGCGAAATTGTTACGTTTTCATATGTTTTTGTTCCATCTCTAGTAGTAACACCTAAAATATCTTTTGCGCTCATACATGCAGTAACTGTATTCAATAAAGAATTCTCGTTATTACCACAACATTCATACTCACCGGTATACTCATTAGTAAATTCTTTTGATTTTATTGATAAGGTTGGCACACCATCTTCTTGTAATGCTAAGCCCAAAGGATTTAAGGCTACTGCTAATTCTTCACTATTAGCATAGAGTAAAACCTCTTCAATATTAACTTCAAATTCCGGATATTTTTCTTTAAGAAATTCACTGTTAATAGTTAATTCTTCTTGATGGATATGTGGACCAAAAAATTGATTTAAAGATGTATTATTAAAATTAATATCTTGGCTAGTATCTCCAATCTCATGACCAGTAACTTTTAAAATTCTACCTTTAAATTCTTCTCTTTCATTACCCTTTAAAGCACTCAGTTTGTCTTGTACGTATTCTTTAAAACCTTCTGTCAGTTTGTCTTTTTTGTCGTCATCTAATCCAACGACTAGAACTCTGTCTAATGCCGCTGCACTGTAGATGGCTTCAGCTAATATTTTAAAATCAGTCTCGCTGGTGGCTTCTATAATTACAAGTCGAGATCTGGAAGATGCTGATTCTTTCCACAAGTCAACATCTTTTTGATAATCGTGAGAAAGACTATAGAGTTCTCTTTGTGCTACCCTTGTTAAAATATCTCTAGCATATTTTTCAGCAACCTCAGCAGTGGTATCGATTTCTCCCAGGAAACCTTTATCATTATCTTGCTTAATAATTTCTTCTGTCTTCTTAAAGATGTTTTCTCGACCTTGAGTAGTTATTGAATCTTCTCCTTTGATGAAAGGTTGGGTTACAACGTTTTCATTATTTTGGAATTTTACATATGGTAAGTCTCTAGTGCCTTTTAAAGTAAGACCAGGTTGGAACGTTTTTTCTTCTGGTATGTCAGCAATGTATAAACTTTCATTTAGATTTCTGTGTTTTGTTTTGTCAACCTCAGGAGTTGTAGTTTTTATTTCTTTTATAACTTCTTTAGTTCTCTCTTCAATTAAATGATTACGTTCTGCTTGAGCAGCTGTAAACTTCATATTTGCCTCTGCAAGTGCAATATTAGCATGAGTTAAATATTTTTTGTTCGCTGCTATTTGATGAAACATTGATTTTCCAGTAACACCAGTTGAGCTCCCAACACTACCATAGGTCAAAGCTGATTGTAAAACAGGAAAAATGTTTTTTAGAGCAGCCATAAAAGAAAAATATCCAACTACCTCTGCTATTAAAGAAGTGGCAAAAAGTATGGGGGCTACTTTTAAAATTTTAAGCCCTTTTTCGTTGGCATTTTTTACTTTATTCGAATACTCTATACCATAATTCCGCCATGCTTTAGCACCATTGTCTGTATGATTTATTAAGTTATGTATGTTTTTATTAAATTTTTCAATATCTAAATAAAGATCAATTGTTTCATTAAGAGCTATCGTAGTAGCTTCTTTGAGGGTTTTTCCATTATCAATTAAAGCTACTTGGGTATTATTGAAAAAAGCTCTGTAAGACGAAAGCATATCACTTCTTTCCTTTATTTGGTCAGATCCACCGTCTCGTAACATGTTAGCTACTGCAAATTTAAGTTCGGTTGCAGATACTGAATAATCACCCCATAATACATTACCTATTACTTTTGAAACTTCCTTAGCTTTTTTTACCCCAACTATTGATGCCGCAGATGAGTTTGCTAAATCTAATTCATTTGGTGAAGTATAGGCAGGGGCTAGTACTTCAGTAAATAGAGCACTTTTAAGAAAATTAATATCACTATTATTAAGAAGATCTGAATTACCAGAAGCAGTGTTAAAACGAGTAAAACAGTCAGAATTGGCTTGAATCAAAGGAATCTCTGTGTTTTCTATTATTGATTCGGAATCTTTAGCTGATGTTAGACTTGTTAACAGAGCATCCTTTTTATCGCTATCTTCAATAGAATACATCCAATTTTCAGTAGTATCAGTATCAGTGCAAATCGTTAAAAATGGAATGTCCTTAATAGAATTAGATAATTTTAGAACATTTTCAGGAAGCTCACTTGATTTTCCTATACAGCATAATTCTTCAAGATTTGCATCAAAGCTACTATCAATTTTTTTTAAATTCGTTAAATTTATTTTTAAATCTGGTAAAAATAAGTGTGGCCCCATTAAATCCTTACATGATTTTTCTCCAGAAAATTCATGAAGGTTATTTGGGTATTTTTCTTTCACTTGTTTTTCTAACGCTTCTTTTAACTCATCTTGCTTACTAGGGGTTAAATTAACTAATAAAACTCTTTCAATTGGTTTACTGTTAATAATTGTTTGTGCAAGGTGTTCTGTACTAAAATTAGTTGCTTCTACAATAACCAATCTATAACGATCATTTTGTGAATTGCTCCAGGCGTTAAAATCTTCTACGTATTCATCCTCTTTTTTGGCAATTTTTTCATTTGCAAGACTTTCAAATATACTACTAACTAACTCTACTTGAGCTGTTTTTGTTAAATCTCCCTTTAGATCAAAATTTATTTGAGTTTCTGCATTTTCTTTTTCTCTTCTATCTGTATCCTCAATTTCTTTATCCATTTCTTTAAGAAAATTCAAGAAAAATGCACGTTCTTCACCTTCAAGATTTAGTAGACCTGGTTTTTTAAAATAACTTTCTAAACTTGGGGTGTTTTTAGCTGATAACGGATCAATTGAAGAAGCCAATTTTGCAGCTTTTTTAGTAATATTTTTTGATTTGCCTTCATAGATTACCTCAGGAATACCTATACCAATTTCAGCATCAATCTTTTGTAATCTCTCTAAATTTATATTTGAATTTGGTAAAAATAAGTGCCGCTCCATTAATTGCTCATCTAAATCTAGAACTCTACCACTAGAATTAAAAGGCTGTTCATAATTTTCATTTACACTAGGTAACTCTTTTAACTTTTCTTTTATCTGAATCTTTCTATTTTTGTTTAAATTAATGAATAAAATTCTTTCATCTAGTTTGCAATCAAGAATTTTTTGTACAAATTGTGCAACATCCTTAAATTCATTTGCATCTAAAATAATTAATTTTTTAGGTTTTTCTTCTTGTGATTCACCTGTTTTGTTCATCTTTAAATTGGGATTGATTGTTAATATGTTTTTATTTTCTAGTACCTGTTGAAGAGCTCTTAAGTGCTGTAATTCAGAAGTTGTTTCAGAATTTTCAGATTTAATTATATTGTTTTCTTTTGAAGCATCAACTAGCTCTTTAGCTTCAAATCCTTTATTTTTACCATCAATAATACCTAAATTTTCAAATTTATTTTTAATTATTTTAACTATTTTAGGATTCTTAATTATTTCTGCTAATATGCCGGTATCTATGCTTTCAGTATTATCAATTTTTAAAATAATTTTACGGCTATTATCCCATTTTGCTAATTCATTTAGAGGCTTAGTAGAATAATCTTCTGGTTTTTGAATAAGAATATCCCCACTGGTTAATAGTACGATTGGGGGAATAGTATTGCTATTTTGAGACGGTAATAATCCAATTTTGGATAAGGCATCTTTTAAATTTTCAAGTTCTTGTCCCTTTTCACTACCATTACTGTAATCTTTAGCTAGATCTTCTGGCAATTGCTTGCTACTTCCTAATATATAAAAGTTATCGTCTTGCGCAGGTTTTGTTGGGTCACTGTTTGCAATTTTCTTTGGGTCGTAATATGTAAAGTTCATAATCTAAATGTGTATTCGTTTATATTAACCTCTGCCAATTCCTTATTAAGCACTTTTAGTGCTGTTGTATCTAATTGCTTGCTGAACTCGAAATAACTTTTAGGATGCAGTCGGTAAAAAATTATTCCATTTCAATAATGCCCTATAGAAAATTACGAAAGCAGACAACTTGTCTATTTTTAAATACTCTTAACGGTTAAGTTCTAGAGAGAGAATACAGCAAATACATTAGTTCATACCCCCTTTTTAACTATAAAATGTGTAAACCATTGCTAAAAAAAGAGATTCTCTCTTAAATAATTTAGGTATATCAACGGTTACAAAGATTAAATAAAATGCTGTAATAAATAGAATTTAACTCTCTTAACTAAAGTTTCGCAGGTGTTAAATGTATAAAAATCAATAAGTAGAATATTGAATAAATAACATTTTTCTCGTTAATAACTTAACTAACAGTATCTTGAATGTTTAATTTCAATTACTCAAAAATATTCCTTTCAAAAGTACTGAAAATTCATTAAAACTAACAATTAATTTCTCATTTATGCAGAGCAAAAACATCATAAAAAATATGGTTTTCAATCGAAAAAATAATATTTATTTCTTTTTTAAAACACTTTTTTAGTTTTTAATTACGTATACAATATTGATTATCAATATAATATACTAAAAATTATGATAACAAGACTAACACAAGCTTTTAGCCAAGTAGAGGCTCTAGATGCGATATAACAAAACTTTATCAATTAAATAACACCCTGCTTCTCCATGGCTCTCATGCTTTTTCTTCCAACTATAAAAAGTACCTGCACTAACACCGTATTTTCTATAGGTATCAACAACTCCTATCTTTTCTGAAAAGGATAGTATTTCTAACTTTTTTTCTAAGCTCCATTTCTTGTATTTCATGTTTCGAATGTATTAGTTTGAAATTTAAAAGAACACTCCGAACTTATTGGGGGCTAAACTAGAATATGCAATTCCAATATTGTTTTCTTGGCTAAATACTCTAAAAGTTATAAATATAAATAACAGTAATAATTTTCCTTTCATTTCGATTTTTTAATTGGTACTAACGGTTACTTATAAGACAAGTAGCAAATAAAATACACTTATTTTCAGTTAGCAATATACTTAATTAAAAGCAAAACCGGTTTGAGTTTTCGCCCAAACCGCTATTGCTTTTATACAATGTTGGGCATAGTTATTCTTTATGTCCGATTGTATATTGAATTCCAAATGTTGCCATTATGGTGTTTTTCATTTGAATTCCATTTACTTTTTGATAAGCTGGGATTTTAATTTCCGCTCCAATCCGTAAATCTTTCAAACTACCTTTTGGAACGAAAAAGTTTGTTCCAACACCTAAGTCTAATTGACTTCTTCCTGAATTAGCTGTGTTAAATAAAGGCATCATCATTGGATTTAAGTCGGCATCTACACCATCTATTTTCTGCGTGTCAAAATAGCTTAAACTTGTTGATAAACTAAAATAGTCTGATACCTTAATAGCACCCCAACTCACAATGTCAAAACGATTGCCGAAAGTGTAGTTTTCAGAGTTTTCGCCCAATCTGAATTTATATTTTGCTTGAGCTCCCCAAGAAAATTTATTAGATTGCCCTAAATAAGTTAAGCCCAAACTTGGGTCCCAGGTTCCACTTCCGAGTTGCATTGGATATGCCAATTGAGCATCATTCAACATTGGTGTTGCATCCCGTTGGTCTATATCTCCTGTTGGAATTGAAATCCCAACCGTACCGTGCAAAGACTGTCTGTTGTTGTTCATTATCTTTATAAGACTGGAAACAGTAATATCACCTAATCCGCCCGATTCTGTGGTAAAATCAACTCCCATTCCTGTTCTTAAGTCCATAGAATTTGAGATGTAATTTCCCATAACCATTAGTGTAACTCGGTCGGTTGGTGCATACATTAATCCAAGCATATGCATATTCATATTCATTTTTTGCGGTGCAACCATAAAGCTCTGATAAATATCTTCATTTGATATGTTATCAGTAGATTGTAAGTTGCCATTCATCCACATTGGCATAAACCTATATGAAAACATAAACTCACCTTTTTTATGATAATGGTCTCCCATCACACTTACAGGTGCGTGACCGTCTGGTCTTGCTGAAGTCCACTGATTTTCCTGTGCTATTACTATGTTAGAGCATAGCAAGATTGCGCCCAAAATGGGCAACATAATTTTTTTGTGCATTTTTTACTTTTTGTTAATTGAAATTTAAAAATTTAAAATAGTCTCCATTAAACTGGAAACTAACCTGATATTCAACTAACATTTTGGCGGTGGTGTAGGTGGTGAAATGAACAAATCCTTAACATGAAATTGATAGAATTCGAAATGCTGTTGAGCATCTGCCACGGTTACCAAAAATTTTGGAAGTTCCGAATTACAGAAAATCATTGGTATTCTTTCCTGCTCAACTGTTGGTATTTTTTTGTCTTGCTTTTCAGTTTCTTGAGCTTCTTTGAGTTGTTGCCTCAAGTAGCACTTTCCGTTACAGGTAGATGTTGGTTTATCCTTATTAATACAAAGGACTTCTGAAATGTATTCGTAATTCGCATAATATTCCAAATAAGGTAATAGCGGTCTTATTTCTGCAAAACAAAAGATAATTAATATTCCTATAGCTATTTTTTGTCTCATTCTAATTATACCCAACGGTTTGTATATGGTTTGTTACGTGTTTTAAGCAACTTATTTAGTAAGTAATTACCCGCCAATAAAGTCTGCGAGGACTTTTGCAAGTAGGCGAGAAGCCAGCAATTAATTTTGTATGGTGTTGGATTCGTTTTTATTTTTTCAGCTCTATTATTTGTTGTTTTGCAAATTTTTTTGCTTTATCATCTCCAAATTCAACAGTCTTTTCGTAATATTCAATTGCTTTATTTTTGTCTCCTTTTAATTTATAACCTTGAGCAATATTTGAAAGAACAATATAATCTTTCGGGTTAATTTTTTCCGCTCTTAAAAGTGGCTCAATTCCTTTTTCATATTCTCCTGTTAATAAATATGTAATTGATAAATTTGATAAACTTTCAATATGATTTGGATAGAATTTCAAAACAGTGTTTGCAATTTCACGCATATTTTCTAGTAAGTTGTCATTTCCTGTATTGTATAATTGTAATTGATATGTTTGAATATCTAAAAGAAATTCTTTTTCTCCACCATCATATTTTCCGTTGTTAGTCCAAGTCCAATTATTTTCGTTTTTTGCTGAATATTTTATTGTTTTTTGAATTTCGGAAGTGAAATTTTTCCAATCAGAGATTTCTCCTAAAACAAAGATTTTTCCAAACCGCATATCAAGTCTATTGGGATAAAGTTTTATTCCTTGGTCAATTTTATTTATTCCTTTTTCTACCTCCTTTTGTTTAAACGGTACTTTACTTTCTAAAAAACCTGCGGTTTGATTTAAACTATCTTTTAAAACAAAACTTTCTCCATTTGGTTCATCTGTTGATATAGTAAGAACTTCTTGTTTCGACTTCATAAAATGATAATTGAAATAGCTTGTGTAAAGTTCAGCATCTTTTGGTTTAGCTGAATTCCATTCAGTCAAAACCTTTAATTGATTAATAGTGTCATTACTTTGACAAAATTTTTGAAAGTCGGATTGATAATTTTGACTAAATCCGATTTGCGAAATTAAAATCGCAAGTAATGTTCCTAATATTTTTTTCATTCGTGATTTTTCTAAAATTGCTGCTAACGTAAAGTATAAGAATAGTAGCCTTAAATAGCCGTTATTTTGGGTATTGAAATAAATTAATTAACCGATAATAGCCTTAAAACAAGCACAACACAGGCTATTGTTTTTATACAGTGTTGTGTACAGTACTATTCAGATGGCTTATATTAAAAATTCCAAAGTAACAAAGTTAGATTTATTTAATTTAAGAGAAAAGTACCTTTCAGAATTTAAAGATTTCAAAAAAGAATATTCTCAATTTTTTCTTTACTATAATCAAATACACGAATCTTTTTATGGGGAATTAGAAGATATAAATTTTATTTGTGATATTCCTAATGATTGTGATATTGAGATTATGTACCAAAAACTTAAAAAGATTTCAGACGCTTTAAAAGATTTTCATATTTTCGTAAACACCTAATATCGTCATTAAAGTAACTTTTTCTAGTTATTATTGTTTTTTTACCATTTTTTCTTGTAATTTCCTTTCCATTGTTATTAAATCTATTGATTTGAGTATCTTTAATAGTATTGACAATAAAATCTCCACCTATTTTCGCTTTTTCTAAAACTTCTTTTCTATTATGTATTTGAATAGCCATAGATGTTAATCCCATAAACAAGGAAATACACTCTACAGTTAATTTAGATACGTATTTAGAATACTTTCTTGTATTTGTTGGTTGATTATTATAGATAGCCTTTGCATATAAATTTATAAAACTTACTTTTAAATTAATAAGTTGTTCATTTGTTAAAGGAGTTGTACTTTTCAACAACTCATAATGCTCTATATTTATAAAACTATCTATATTTTCCAATGATTGTAAATTCGGTTTTTTCATATTTTATTTTTTTTTAATTCTCAATTTTGTCTTCTCTTCCCTCTACGTAAGAGTGGGTATTGTACACAACAATTGTATATGCACATTGTTGCTATATTGTATATATGCACTTTTGCTATACACAATATTTGTAGCATCAAATTTAAAGAAAAAAGCACTTCTATTTATACGTATTTTGTTTGTTTAAATGATAAACTCAGCTCGGTTTCAGAAAAAAATAATACTGCTTTTTTTTTAAGAAGCAAAGATAACGAGGTAGCATAAACTTTTATATTTAATGAAGTCCAAAAAGTATTCTTAAAAGTCCTATTTTTTATTATTGCCGTTTTTTTGGAGAAACGTTTACTATTTAGCAGCGTTTTTGTGTATGTTTTGTTGCGTGTTTTAAGCAACTAAATTAGTAAATATTTACCGACCAATAAAGCCCGTTTATACTTTTGAAAGTAAGCAAAAAGCCAGCAATAAATTAGATACGGTATTGGCAACTTGCTTTTTATTCAAAGTGTATTTTCATTCCTTCGTGAGTTGTTTTAAACCCTAAATCTTCGTAAAATTTAATTGCTTTTGGTCTTTTTTTGTCAGTCGTTAATTGCAACAAATGCGCATTCCGTTCTTTGGCTCTATTTATAGCCCATTCAAACATTGTTTTTCCAATTCCGAGTCCTCTTTTATCTTTTCTAATTCTTACCGCTTCT
>JBLHGY010000021.1:0-17949 GCA_047616665.1 Polaribacter sp. | reverse complement strand
CAAAATCCATTATTTCACCAAAACTATTATTTCCTAAAGTTTTTCTATCTAAAGATTTATCAAAAACGGTGGTAGAAAGTGTCCCATTAAAATCAGACAAACGATTGCCAATATTATCTAAAACAACGCCTTCAAAACTAACTTTAGAAAGCGCTTTTAAAGTGTCTAGTGGTTGGGTCATATCTTTCCCATTCATTTTTGTGATTTGAATATTTGGCTCCGGTACTGCCAATTTCATTGCGGGATCACCAAAAGAATAGATAAAGAACTTTTGCTCATTCGAAAAACTATTTTTAGTATTCATTAAAGCTTCAGAAATTGTTACATCCTCATTATTAAATTCTAATAAAACTTTAATTAGAGCTTCATTAAAACGCTGCCCTACAGAAATAAAAACCTCTCTCGTAGTTGTAATCATACTTGCTGCACCACCAGTCTTATTCCAAAATGTTAACTCACCTGCAGTGATCCTACTGGGATTATCAAATCTAGAAAAATCACACGTAACCGTTATTAATAAAGGCAATGTATTGGGGTTATAAAACCCCTGAATCTGTGGTTTTTCTAAAATTTTCTCAGAAGCAAAGCCATCTTCTCCTCCATGACCAAAATAATCTAAAACCAACGTTCCTTTTTCAATCGCATTTGTAATTGCATCATTTACTTCTGGGTAACGCTCGCCGCCAGAAGCATTTTGTTGTACATATGAGTCTACATAAATTTTATTGACGTTAAAGACCGGTTTATTGTTTTTAATAGCATCTGCAATAACCTCTACTCCTTTTTGAATCGGTATATCATAATCATCATCTATATCATCCGCTAGTAAAGTGATTGTATTTCGCCAATCTCCAATAGCATTCTTACTGTAATAACTTAAAATTTTATCTACTACTATTCTTGCCTGTGCCGCTCCAGTAACCGGTATTCTACTAGAAACAACCTCTATTGTATCGGCACTATTCATGTTACCGTCATTTTCACCTAACATCACAAAAAAGTCATCTGTAACCCAAGATTTTGCCAAGTTGAAACTTTCTTCTGATAATTTTACAGGCACAATATTGTTATTGCCTGAAATTCTGTCTTTATAGTCATAAGATGCATCACCGAAGAAGCAAACGTATTTTAGTTTCTTATCTTCAGAAGAATTTGTATCGTATAAGTGTTTAAGAAAATCTCGGATACCCGTTATATCTTGAGATCCTGAAGAAAACTCATTGTAAATTTCATCTAGAAGCACCACTTTTGTTGTTAAACCAGAATTTAACTCATGATACTCAGCTAATCTCTTCGCTTCAAAAGCCAACTCACTACTTGTAATTATAATATAATTAAGATCTCTTAATGCATGCAGATTTTGATTTGCAATTTTTGCGTTTTCTATGGTTTCTGGAATGTAAAAATCGGACTCATTTAAAACAACATACTCCTTTAAAAGCGCACCATTATCTCTAAATATAAAGTTAGAATCCGTTGCTTCATTGGAAATAGCGCTAGGTAATAAAAAATTTGAAACATCCCAAACTTGAAAAATGTTAGTTGCATTTTTAATTTGGTACGCTACCACACCAATTGCATCAGATTGCTCGAAACTTCTAAAAGAAAACTGGGTAGCATCAGCCTTTAATTCCTTTTTACCAGCAATCTCTATAAAATCTAAATAGGCGCTTGCCGAAGGATTTCCGTTATTATTATAATTAATTTCAATTTTTATAAAGTCTGAAGAATTCTCTACAAGACTCGTTTTTTCAGAAGCCCTGGCTTTATTACTCGAGTTTATCGGCGAGAAATTGAGTGTTGGATAGGCCAAGCCATTTACCTTCACCTCCATTGACGAGGCGCTTACAGAGGTACTTACAGCGCTAACCTTAACAGATAAAGAGGTGTTTTCTAAAGCATTTGAAAAGGGCATTGTAAACGTTTGGGTATTCTCGATATTAAAATCATCATAAAAAAACCAGTGTGTTCCTGCCGCAATTAAATTTATTTCATCCTTTTCATAAAATATAAAATCATCAAAAGAGGTAATTACACTACTTGCTGGGTTTGTATTCGTTGCCTTTTTAGCAATTCTTTTCCCGTTACTACTGCCAACGGTTATAAAATAGTAGGCCTTATCTGAATATATATTTTGACGATGTTTTGCTGTTTTCTCAGTAGTATTTATTACCCAGTCATGTGGTCCTTTGCCATAAAACAAAATAAAATCATTTGCATCAAAACTTCCATCGGCCTCACCCTCTATAAATATAGCATTTTCTTTTAAATCTTGGTTTCTAAAATCGCTATTTAAATCAGGTAATAAATGCCCGCCATTCCCAAAAATTTGAATATTCTTTGGATTTAATCCGTTTGTATTAATTCCAATTCTTTGTAATAAGTTTTTATCAATTTTAAAAACACCCGTGGTATCTATTGAGAACTTATACCAATCTCCTACAGCTAATACAGAATTGTTTACCTGTGAAGATGCGTATTGAGCTGAAATTATTATTAAAGTAAGTAAAAAATATCTTTTCATAAATAGTATTCAAATAACGCAAATTTGTAGCAGATATTTTAATCTAATACAAAGATAAGTTATACTAAATCTAAAAAGCAAACGTTTAATGAAAAGTGAATGTAAAAAGCAGGTATTAAATGATACATTTTACTTGCAATAAGTTATATTTATTGTAAATTGCATACCGAATAAACTCAAAAACAAAATTTCTCTACGGAAATGAAAAAAATATTAAATATATCTATCGTTATACTCACTGCAATTCTTTTTACAAATTGTAGCAGTAATAAGTCAAATAACACCTCTCGATTAACAGGTTTGTCATTTAACGATCCGAAAAATGGAAACTACATAAAAAATGGCTCTTTTGAAAGTCAAGATTCTCCTTTAGGGATGGTACTTGTTGAGGGTGGCTCTTTTACAATGGGGCAAGTGCAAGATGATGTAATGTTTGATTGGAATACCACACCTAAAAAAATGCATGTGCGTCCATTTTTTATGGATGAAACAGAAGTTACTAATTCTGAATACTCCTTGTATGTGCAATATACAAAAGATGTATTTTCTCCTTCCGAGGAAAAATACAAACATATTTACAACTCTGTTTTACCAGACACTTTAGTTTGGAGAAAAAGCTTAGGAAATACAGATATTTTAACGCAAAATTATTTTCGTCACCCAGCGTATGCAGAATACCCTGTAGTTGGTGTTACTTGGTTGCAGGCAAATGAGTACTGCAAATGGAGAACAAACGTAGTAAATTTAAAGAAATTAATAGACAAAGGTTATATCAAAAATATTTTTGAAATAGATTCTACAAGAAACTTTTTTGACACCGATAGGTTTTTAAGTGATTCAGACAACCTGTTTACAAAAATAGACGGCAAAGAGCTTGATACAACAATTTACAGAAGAGGCGTAAGAACAAGAAGAGGAAGAGGGCAAGCAAGACCTGAAAGAGATGCTTTTCAAGGAAGAAAAATAACACAGGCCGATGGTATTTTACAACAAAAATACAGACTCCCTACAGAAGCCGAATGGGAATTTGCAGCAAAAGCAGTTGCAGAAAACAGAGAATACAACAATATTAGAGGTAGAAAAAAATATGCTTGGGATGGAAAATACACGAGATCTAAAGACAAAAGATACCGAGGAGATCAATTAGCAAACTTCAAACAGGGGAAAGGTGCATATAGTGGTTTACCAGGCTGGAGTTCTGATGGTTCTGATATTCCTATTGAAATAAAATCGTATCCACCAAATGCTTTTGGCTTGTATGATATGTCTGGAAATGTTGCGGAATGGGTAGCAGATATTTACAGACCTATTATTGACAATGAAGCGAATGACTTTAATTATTTCAGAGGAAATATTTTTACAAAAAAATTAATTAATAAAGAAGGTAAAGTTGTTATTGTAGGTGATGATGTAGCTGTAGAATATGATACATTACCAAACGGAAGTATTAGACCAAAACAACTTCCTGGCGCTATTAAATACATACCAATCACAAAAAGTGATGCTACTTTTAGAACAAACTTTTCTAAATCTGATAATTTAAATATTTCTGATGGAGATTTAAATTCCTCAAGATTCTACGAAGATGACCAAGATAGATTTGCATCTAGACCTAGCATGTACAATTCACCAAAAAATCCAACAAGAGTTACAGACCCTAATTCTGGTGGCGAAGTAATTACAGTTGATGCTAAAAAGCGTAGTACTTTAATTAGTGATCAAACGAGAGTTTACAAAGGTGGATCTTGGGCGGATAGAGAGTATTGGTTAGATCCTGCACAAAGAAGGTATTTACCAGAATATATGGCAACTAATTTCATTGGTTTTAGATGTGTTACAGACAAGTTAGGCCCTATGGAATACAGAAAAAAGACAAATGCTGTTCGTGGCAGATAATTTATATTTCAAAAAATATTTAATCCTCATTGTTACTGAACAATGAGGATTTTTTTTATCTTTAAACAATGGGAGTAAAAGAAATTTATACACTGTATTCAAAATATTACCTAGTAGACACCGATACTAGAAATATTAGAGAACATGCACTGTTTTTTGCTTTAAAAGGTGAAAAATTTAACGGAAATAAATTTGCCCATACTGCTCTAGACCAAGGCGCAGCATTTGCAATTATTGATGAAATTGAATTTAAAACAAGTGACAAAACTATTGTAGTAGATAATGTTTTAGAGACGTTGCAACAGCTAGCCAATTATCATCGATTACAATTAAAAATACCCATTATTGCACTAACCGGTAGTAACGGAAAAACAACTACCAAAGAATTAATAAACACGGTACTCTCAGAAAAATATAACACTACCGCTACTTTAGGAAATCTAAACAACCATATTGGCGTGCCTTTAACTTTGCTATCTATGACGCCAAATACTGAAATTGGTATTGTAGAGATGGGTGCTAATCATCAAAAAGAAATTGAATTTTTATGTACTATTGCAGCACCCGATTTTGGTTATATTACAAATTTCGGAAAAGCACACTTAGAAGGTTTTGGAGGAGCTGAAGGTGTAGTTAAAGGAAAGAGTGAATTGTATGCCTTTTTACAGGAACATCATAAAATTGCCTTTATAAATCCTAAAGATCCTATTCAAGTTGAAAAAACACGAGAGCTTACAACGATTTTTTTTCCGGAGTACCTTAAGTTTCTAGGAGCAGATCCATTTGTGAAAATAGCATCTAAAGATGGTAAAATTGAAAGCAATCTAATAGGAGCCTATAATTACACAAATATTTTGGCAGCCATAACTATTGGTATTCATTTTAAACTAAAATACACGGAAATTAAGAAGGCTATTGAAAATTATATACCAACAAATAACCGCTCGCAAATCATTGAAAAAGAAAGCAATCATATTATTTTAGATGCTTACAATGCAAACCCCTCGAGTATGGAAGTTGCTTTAGAAAACTTCTCGAAGCTTAAAAAAGCATCAAAAGTGGTTATTTTAGGAGATATGTTTGAGTTAGGAGCGCAAAGTACTATAGAACACCAAGGAATTGTAAACTTAGCAGATGCCATGCCTTTTTCTCAAACACTATATGTTGGCGAACACTTCTATAAAGCGAATACCCAAAACAAACAATTTAGAAATTTCGAAGACTTAAAAGCATACATCACCGACAATCCTTTAAAACAGGAATCTATTTTAATTAAAGGGTCTAGAGGTATGCAATTAGAGAGATTACTTGAATTTATAAACTGAATATTATTGTGTTTTTTAATGAACTTCTTGGTTCTTGTTTCTTATCTCACTTTTCTCTTTCCCCTGCATGACTACTATTTAAACAATATTTTCCTTATGATATGCCAACAAATTATCAATGGGTCTTTGAATAACGCCTGTAATTGTTAGGTTATTTTTAGCTGCTACTTTTTCTAAAACATCTTTAAAATAGTGTGCTATTGAGCCAATAAAATAGATTTTTGAATTGCTATCTACGTTATATGGTAAAACGCGCCGTTTAAAGAACTCTTGAAAACCTTTCTTAATTAACCTTTTAATATACTTTTCATCTTTAAATTCGAACATAAACTTTGCAAATGACGCCAAATACATATTCGGATTTACTTCTTTGTAAATATTCTTTTTAATGTGATCTGCATCTAAGTTAAATTCTTTTTCAAACTCTAAACAAATATTTTTTGGCATTTTTTTATAAAAATAATCTACAATTAATTTTTTTCCAAAATAATTACCACTAGCCTCATCCATTAGAATATATCCTAAAGAAGGCGCCAACATTTCTATATTTTCTCCATCAAAATAACAGCTATTAGATCCCGTTCCTAAAATACAAACCATCGCAGGTTCTTTTCCAGTAGCTGCATATACCGCTGCCAACATATCTTCTGCAATATAGATTACAGCGTTTATAAAGATAGTTTCTAAAATTCCCTTTAAAATTGCTACTGGTCCTGGGGTTCCGCAACCAGCGCCATAAAAATGAATTTCAGTTACCTCATCTTTAATGTTCATTAACTGAAACATATTAATAATCCTATTGTGCAGTTCCTCTTCTACAACAACTGCAGGATTTAAACCTAAAGTTCGCACTCTAAACATCTCTTCTTTCTCACTGTTAATAGCAATCCAGTCTGCCTTTGTAGAACCTCCGTCAGCAATTAAAATCATATTCTTATTAATTTTTTGCCCAAGATATAACAACTTATAACGATGCACAATAAACAACCAAACTTCAATCGTTTTCGTTCCTAAAAGTTCTTTTAAAAGTAGTATTTTTACATAAAATTAATCGCTATGTTGTTTTTTAAAAAGAAAATCCCGTTAACAGACTTCTTTACAGATGGTTTTGTGGACATTCATTCTCATTTGCTTCCCGGTATCGATGATGGTGCAAAAGACATGGATACTTCCATAGCACTCCTCTTAAAAATGGCTTCCTATGGTATTAAAAATTTCATAACCACCCCACATGTTTTAGGCAGTGTATACCCTAATTCTAGCGAAGTTATTAAACAGAAGCTAGCAGCGGTGAAAAAAGAATTAGAAAAAAGGGAAATAAAAGGCATTTCTATTCAGGTTGCGGCAGAGTATATGTTAGATGGAGAATTTTCTGCCCTACTAGATCAAAAAGATATCCTGGTATTAAAAGACAACTATATTCTTGTGGAGATGTCTTATTTCAGCGCCCCTATAAATTTATATGAACTTCTTTTTGAAATACAGCTAAAGGGCTATAAACCTGTTTTAGCACACCCAGAACGCTATAACTTTTATCACACAGATTTTAAGAGTTACTACAAACTAAAACAAGCTGGCTGTTTGTTTCAGCTCAACTTATTATCCTTAACAGATCAATACGGTAAAGGTGTACAAAAAACATCTGAAAAATTATTAAAAGAAAACTTGTATGATTTTGTTGGCACAGACACCCACCACCAAAACCACTTAGAATTGCTTCCTAAAATTGGAACTAAAAAAACCTTAGCAAAAATTAAGCATCTCTTGAATAATAATAAAAAATTCTTATCATAAAAAAAAGCATCCAATAGGATGCTTTTTTAATTTAACTTAATACTTTTTTTTAACTTAAAATTCTTTTATACCAAGGTTTCTTCACCTCATCTACATAGCCATTTCCATAACCGTAACCGTAACCGTAACCGTAACCGTAACCGTAACCGTAACCGTAACCGTAACCTCTAGCCATGTCTGTATCATTCAGTACCATTGCCATATTGGGTAAATTCTTTTCTCTGTACAAGGTTTGTGCTACATTTAACATCCTCTTGTCTAAATAATTTGCTCTGGTTACATATACAAACATATCTGCATATTTAGCTATTAATAAGGTATCGGTAACCAAATTAACGGGCGCAGTATCTATAATTACGTAATCGTACTCTTTTTTAACAATTTTAAATAACTCTGTAACCTTCTTATGTAGTAATAATTCTGAAGGGTTTGGAGGTATTACTCCAGATGCAATAATATCCAATCCTTTAATTTCTGGTATAGAAAATTTCAAATCGTCTACACTTAAGGAATCGTCCATAATATAATTGGTAATACCCGCTCTATCTGGCAAACCTAAATACTCTGTTACTTTAGGCGCTCTTAAATCTAGCCCCATTAATAGCACCTTTTTACCAGACAACGCTAAAGCCGCAGCAAGGTTTATAGATACAAAAGATTTCCCCTCACCACTGGTGGTAGAAGTTATAAAAATAGATTTTCCTTCTCCGTTATCTCCAGAACCTGGTAACATAAATTCTAAATTGGTACGAATCAGCCTAAAAGATTCTGCAGTACTTGTTCTTGATCCAGAAGTTATGGCAATTTTATCACCAGATTCAGAATGCGGAATGTCTCCCAAAAACGGAATTGATGTTAAATCTTCAATGTCTTTTCTAGAATGTACTTTCGTATCTAACAAAGCTCTCAGATAAATTATCATAAAAGGAAAGAGCAATCCTAATAATAATGCCCCTAAATATATTATTTTTTTCTTTGGAGAAATGGCAATGTCTGAACCATAAGCAACATCAATAATTTTTGCATTTGCTACTGCTACTGCCAAAGAAATAGCTGTTTCTTCCTTCTTTTTTAACAAATAAGAATACAAACCAGCAATAATTTCTTGTTGTCTTGCAATGTCTATAAAGCCACGCTCTAAAAAAGGAATTGCAGAAATTTTAGAATTTACCCTGTCTACTTCTTTATTAATTTGAGCGTACTGCAGTTTTAAGGTTGCTATTAAATTTGAAATGCTATTTTTTAAATTTAATTTAAGAGCGTTTATTTCTATTTGATATTGCACAATTTGAGGGTTTTTAGCACCCGCAGTTGTGCCTAAACGGTTTTTATACACCACCAACTCATTGTATGCCTTAATAGAAGTACTAATTGAAACCTCAGAAAGCCCTAAATTTTGAGGCAGCGTTTCATCTTTATTTTCTTGCTGGTCAATGTTTTTTAAAACGGCCTCAGCAATATTCAGTTGTGTTTTAATCTGAATTAATTTTTCATTATTAACTGAAGCAGCTTCCAAGGCTAATTCTCCTTCCGTTGAAAGCCCTGTAATTTCATTGTCTATTTTAAATTTCTTAACTCGGTCTTGTATGGAACTTAAATCGTTCCCAATAGAGCTTAAACGCTCATCAATAAATACTTTTGTTTTTTGAGAAACCTCGTTTTTATCTTTAATAGCATCGATGTTGTATTGCTTTACCAGCTCATTTAAAAAATCTTCAGCTTTCTGTTTTACAGGATGCGTAAAGGCTAATTTTAGCACACTCGATTGTTTATCTACCGCACTAACCGTTACTCCGCCCGCATAACCACTAATTACATTATTTCTTTCTAACAAAGAAACATAAATTATTTGCGCCTCTTTAAAATCAAAATATGGAGTTTTCTGAACTTTAAAACGCAACCCGTTCACCGTTACTTCCTCATCAAAACCGTAACTAACTGTCGAATTTCCTTCTGCATCCTTTAACCCAAATACGTCAGCAGATACAATATTGATGGCTAAAGGCATCTTTTCTATTTGATATATATCACCCTCCAAAGAGGCACCCCAAACAACATGTATTGGATTATTCCCATACACTTCTGAAGTCTTTATTCTTCCTTCGGAATAATAAATGGTGTTTAATTGCAATGCACCTACAACCGCACCAATAATTTTTCTCGATTTTAAAATTTCTATTTCATTGTCTGTATTATTTGCAGAGCCCCCAACAATTCCTAAATCTTCAAAGGCCGCCAATTCTTTTGAAATACCAGATTTCTGATTGTCTTTAATCATAATGGTAGTCGTGGCGCTGTATAATGGCGTTGCATATCTTAAATAAAAGTATGCGCCCGCTAATGAAATTAGAATACATAGAAAAAACCATTTCCAATGAAAAAGGTATTTTTCTAATTCTTGTCTAATATTTATAGTATCTGCAGCTTCTTCTGCATTAAAACCCGAGGTATCGTTTGTATTTTGCATTTATTCTTTTGTTGTAGTACTATTTATAAGTGTAATAATTGCAATCAACGTTCCTGCAATCGAAATAAATAATGAAGTGTTTGTGTTCGAAGATGCAGATTGTATTTTTGCATAATTATGCTCTACGTATACAATGTCATTCTGTTGCAAATAAAATACGGGAGATGTGTAGGTTTTCTTTGACAATAAATTTACACGGTATTCTTTTTTAAAGTTTCCTTCCTCTCTAATAACTAACACATTGTCTCTTCTACCTGAAATATTTAAATCCCCTGCCAAACCAATAGCATCTAAAATAGTAACTCTTTCATTAGGAATGTTAAAAGTTCCTGGTGCACGTACATCTCCTTGTACTGTAATTTTAAAGTTAGAAATTCTAATATTTATGGTAGGATTCTTTACGTAATCTGGTGCTATTTTTCCAATAATTAGTGCAATGGTCTCTTCTCGGGTTAAACCTCCTATTTTTAATTTTCCGAAAACAGGAAAATCTATTTCCCCATTGCTATCAATTAAATAACTCAATTGTTGTGCCTGTCCCGCAACAGAATTGGTTGCAGCCGAAAAAGCAACTGCTGGCAAGTTAAAAGGTTTTACAGCCTCTAAATCGTCTGAAGATACGGTTATTTGCAATAAATCGTCGGCCTTAAAAACTGTTTTATACACATTGCTTACATTTTCTTGGTCTATTTTATCAAACTGAAAATAAGCGATTTTTTTATTAGATACGCAGGAAGATAAACCAATCATCAAGAATAGTAAAATATAATTTGGTTGTACTTTAAGAGAGTGTAATTTCATTTTAAATTTTCTTTTTCTTTTGCAAAAGTAATACAATATATTTATTCGTTCGTTATAATGCCTTTTTTTTCATGCATAAAATTGAATTATAATAGACAAAGACCGTTTTACAACGTATACATGTCTTCATAATACTTTGCATAGGCACCCGAAGTTACATTTTGTAACCAATCTGCATGGTCTAGATACCATTGTACCGTCGTATTAATTCCTTCTTCAAATTGTAACGTTGGCTCCCAACCCAATTCTTCTTTTAATTTTGTAGCATCTATCGCATAGCGTACATCATGCCCCGCCCTATCTGCTACAAAGGTTATTAGTTTTTCTGAAGCACCTGCTGCCCTACCTAAGTGTTTATCTACGGTGCTTATAAGTAGTTTAATTAAATCGATGTTTTTCCATTCATTAAATCCGCCAATATTATAGGTTTCCCCTAATTTTCCGTTATGAAAAATTACATCAATAGCTTTTACATGGTCATTTACAAACAACCAATCTCTCACATTTTCTCCTTCTCCATAGACAGGAAGTGGCTTGTTATTTATAATATTGTTAATAAATAACGGAATTAATTTCTCTGGAAACTGATACGCACCATAATTATTGGAGCAATTAGAAATGACTGTAGGTATTCCATAGGTGTCTGCAAAAGCGCTTACAAAATGATCTGAAGAAGCTTTGGAAGCAGCATAAGGAGAATGCGGGTCATAGGCTGTTTCTTCTGTAAAAAAGCCCTCTTTACCCAATGAACCATATACTTCGTCTGTTGAAACATGATAAAACAACTTATCTGTAAAGGCAGTACCCCAATATTCTTTAGCTGCTTGCAATAAACTAAGTGTTCCCATTACATTGGTCTGGGCAAAAGAAAATGGATCTTCAATAGAACGATCTACATGCGATTCTGCCGCTAAGTGAATGACCGAATCAATCTTATAATCTACAAAAACCTTTTTCACCTTTTCAATAGCACAAATATCACATTTTATAAACGTATAATTTTCTTTAGCTTCAATATCTTTTAAATTCTCTAAATTACCAGCATAGGTTAAAACATCCATATTAATAATTTGATACTTTGGATATTTATTCACAAACAACCGCACTAAATGCGAGCCAATAAAACCAGCACCTCCGGTAATTAAAATATTTTTTTTCAATGTCATTTTATTCCTGATTCAGTTTTGAAATACACCCTGCTAAAGATGCTCTCCAATATGGAATTTCAATTTCAAAATCGTTTTTAATTTTAGCCTTATTCAATACTGAAAAATGAGGCCTCTTTGCGGCGGTAGGATAGTCTTTAGTCTCAATAGGCATTACTTCGCAGTCTATTTTACCTAATTCCATAATAGCCTTTGCAAAATCATACCAAGAGGCAACACCTTCATTTGAATAATGATAGACATTTCCTTTTGCATTTATATTCGTTTCTTTACTGTAAACAAGAATATCTAAACAGGTTTTTGCCAAATCAGATGCATTTGTTGGTGTACCTAATTGGTCATAAATAACGTCTAATTCATTTCTTTCTTTACCGAGCCTTTGCATTGTTTTTACAAAATTAGTACCGTAGGCTGAGTACAGCCAAGAAGTTCTAATCACAATCCCATCAATGTCTCCGTTGATTACTGCCAGTTCTCCATTTCTTTTTGTTTTACCGTACACACCCATCGGGTTTGTCTTATCTGACTCTTGGTAGGGCAAAAAACCATTCCCATCAAAAACATAATCCGTAGAAATATGAATTAATTTCCCCTTTACTTTTGCTAGTGCATGTACTAAATTCAATACACCTGCTCCATTTACTTGTTCGGCAATTACTGCATTTTCTTCTGCTGCGTCTACCGCCGTATAGGCAGCACAATTAATAACGGTATCTATTTTATTTTTTGCAATAAAAATATCTAATTGACCGCTGTTACAAATATCCAATGCTGGTAAATCCATGAAAAAGAAACGAAAGCTTTTATAGCTTGCCGAAACGTCTTTTATTTCTGAGCCCAACTGCCCATTAGATCCTGTAACTAGTATGTTCATGTCTTTAAAAATTAAAAGGGGAATCTAAATCTTTAAAAGAAGGTAAATTTTTATCTTTTTCTGATAATTGAACTTCCTCTTGGGGTAAACGCCAATCGATCTGCAAGGCTTCATCATCAAAACGAATCCCAGCATCATATTCAGGTGCATATCGATTGTCTACTTTATAGGTAATCACAGCAGATTCACTTAAAACAGAAAAACCGTGTGCAAAACCTTTAGGAACAAATACTTGTTTTTTATTTTCACCCGATAATTCGATAGCTACGTGCTTTCCGTACGTAGGAGAACCCTTTCTTATGTCTACAGCAACATCTAACACTCGGCCCTCTATGCACCGTATCAATTTGGCTTGATTAAATGGAGGTTTCTGAAAATGCAATCCCCTTAAAACCCCCTTAGAAGACTTGGATTCATTGTCTTGAACAAACTCCACAAAACCTATATTTTCTTGAAAATATGCGAGATTAAAAGACTCTAAAAAGTAACCTCTTTCATCCTCAAAAATGGAAGGTTCTATTACATACAGGTCTTGTATTTCTGTTTTTAGACATTTCATTGTATCTATTTCGTTAGTTTTAATAAATACTGGCCATATTCATTTTTCTTTAAGGGTTCTGCTATTTTTTTTAATTGCGTTGTATCTATATACTTCATGTTGTACGCAATTTCTTCTAAACAAGCCACCTTCAATCCTTGCCTTTTTTCTATGGTTTCTATAAACTGACCGGCTTGCATTAAAGAATCGTGTGTACCTGTATCTAACCAAGTAAAACCTCTACCTAAGAGTTGTACTTTTAAATTATTATTTTTTAAATAAGCTTGATTTATATCTGTTATCTCTAACTCTCCTCTTTGAGAAGGTGTAATCTTCTTTGCTATCTGAACCACTTCATTCGTGTAAAAATACAAACCTACTATTGCATAGTTAGATTTTGGTTTTGCTGGCTTTTCTTCTATAGAGACCACTATGCCATTACTATCGAATTCGGCTACACCATATCTTTCTGGATCATTTACATAATACCCAAACACAGTAGACTTTCCTTTTTTAATATTTTCTTTTGCATTTTGTAAGGTTTCAGAAAAACCTTGGCCGTAAAATATATTATCTCCTAAAATTAAACAAACAGCAGCATTGCCAATAAAATCGGTTCCTATAATAAAGGCCTGCGCCACACCCTCGGGCCTTGCTTGTTCTTTATATGTTAACTGTATTCCTAAATCTTCTCCAGAACCTAATAGTTTTTTGAAGTTTGGCAAATCTTCTGGTGTAGAAATAATTAAAATTTCTTTAATACCCGCCAACATCAGCACTGACAATGGATAATAAATCATGGGTTTGTCATATACTGGTAATAGTTGCTTTGACACCCCTTTGGTTAAAGGATATAATCGCGTTCCGCTGCCACCTGCTAAAATTATTCCTTTCATTAGTATTTCATTAAGG
Organism: Polaribacter sp.; assembly: GCA_047616665.1. Taxonomy (GTDB): domain Bacteria; phylum Bacteroidota; class Bacteroidia; order Flavobacteriales; family Flavobacteriaceae; genus Polaribacter. The sequence goes on along the minus strand of JBLHGY010000021.1, from coordinate 3,652 downwards.
TATTGCTTCCTAGAAAAAAGACTTTATCTAGATCCATCAAATGTAAACTAACTCAAAACAAAAAACAAACACAATGCACCGAATTCATAGGGAACTTCTTTTTTAGATGTTCTGAAAAGAAAAGCTTGTGCACTCATTTAAAAAAAATAGAAATACTTAAGTGCTATTAAATGGTTCTGCGTTGAGAAAATAACATAATAAATTTCTATGAAATGTTAAGAATCCAAAATAGCCTGCGGTCTGGACTCGACAGTGTAGTTTCTTGAAGCATTTAAGTAAAATAAAATACGTATCGGTTTTTGTTTAGCGCACGCGTTGCTATTTATTGGAGTTCGTGAATCTTCTAAAGACAATTTCTTTTAATCAATGAAAAAGAAAAACTTATTTTATAATGCCATACTTTTTTCATTGCCAAAAAAGTATCAAAAAGTCTAGAACTTCCTACTTTTATCTGAAGCTATTTGTTCCTTCGTGAAAGTCTAGGAACTCTCCCGATTATCATCGGGATCAAACAGCCTAGACTTTTGTCACTTCACTCACTACTAGCTTTTACGATAAAACTAGAGATGTTCATGGACATATTTAAATTGATTTGTATTTTTCTATTTGTATTTTTCTATTAAAATGTTTTTTTAAAAGAAAAAAGAAATAGTACTACTATCAGAATCTAAAACCGACATACTTTTATTTTTTGTAGAAATTCAAAAAAAACCCTTGGTTACCGTCATTGCGAGGCACGAAGCAATCTCATTATGAGGTGTTCTAAATCAATAGATTGGTTCGATCGTACCTCTTTCGAAATCAGGTGTAATCTTCGATTAAAATTCAGCATCTAAACCCGACCTATTTTATTTTTTATGAAAATTCAATTTCTATGAAACGGTAAGAATCCAAAGAGCTTGCGGTCTGGATTCGATAGTGAAGTAGAAAGTAGAATTTTTGAAAAATAAAAGTGAGTCTTGATTTTTTGAATACTTTTTGATCAAGCAAAAAAGTATTAGAGTTAAATGTTGTTATCTACTTAAAATGAATCTCTATTTTGATAACATAAATATTCGTTATCCGTTGTTCGTTATCCGTTATTCGAAAACGATGGACGATGAACCAGAAATCATTTTAATTTATAAAGTAGCATATCATAAATAAAATCAGAATTTAAAACCGACATACTTTTATTTTTTGTAGAAATTCAAAAAAAACCCTTGGTTACCGTCATTGCGAGGCACGAAGCAATCTCATTATGAGGTGTTCTAAATCAATAGATTGGTTCAATCGTACCTCTTTCGAAATCAGGTGTAATCTTCGATTAAAATTCAGCATCTAAACCCGACCTATTTTATTTTTTATGAAAATTCAATTTCTATGAAACGGTAAGAATCCAAAGAGCTTGCGGTCTGGATTCGATAGTGAAGTAGAAAGTAGAATTTTTGAAAAATAAAAGTGAGTCTTGATTTTTTGAATACTTTTTGATCAAGCAAAAAAGTATTAGAGTTAAATGTTGTTATCTACTTAAAATGAATCTCTATTTTGATAACATAAATATTCGTTATCCGTTGTTCGTTATCCGTTATTCGAAAACGATGGACGATGAACCAGAAATCATTTTAATTTATAAAGTAGCATATCATAAATAAAATCAGAATTTAAAACCGAACTACTTTATTTTTTTATGAAAATTCAATTTCTATGAAACAGTTAGAATCTCTAGCTTTTCTTCTAAACTCCATTTCTTGTATTTCATATCTCAAATGTATTCGTTTGAAATTTAAAAGAACACTCCAAACTTATTCGAGGCTAAACTATATTTTAATAAATTCTCTAAAATTATTTTTATCAATTACAATTTCCTTGGCGTTGTATTCATTTACAAAAGTTTTTGGTAATCTCACTTTTTTCTTGTTATTCCATTTAAACTCAAAACCAGAGATAATACCATTATGTTCTTCTACTAAATCTACCTCTTGCTGTTGTTTGGTTCTCCAAAAGTACATTTTAGCATTTGTACTCTTATACTTATTTTGTTTAAGTCTTTCTGAAATTAAAAAGTTTTCCCATAAAGCACCAGTATCTTGTCTTAATTCTAAAGGATTAAAATTTCCAATAATTATATTCCTAACTCCGTTATCATAGAAATATATTTTTTTATTTTTTTTAATTTCATTACGTAAGTTTCTACTAAAACTATGTAACTTAAATATTACATATCCTTTTTCTAAAATATCTATATAGTTGGCAACTGTATTTTTATCTACACCAACTATTTGAGCTAATTCATTATAGTTTACTTCACTTCCGATTTGAAGCGCTAAAGCTTGTACCAACTTTTCTAACACTTCTGGTTTTCTAATATTTGCAAAGGCTAAAATATCTCTATATAGATAACTATTTACCAATTGTTTTAATAGTTCTTTTTCTTCTCCAGGATTGTTTAATATATCTGGATAGAAACCGTATAACATCCTGTTTTCTAATTGTTGTTCTGCTGACACATAACCCTCTGTATTTTCCAACTCTTCCCAACTTATTGGATACAATTCATACTCCCATTTCCTTCCTGTTAGCGGTTCATTAAGTGCATTTGATAAATCAAAAGATGAGGAGCCACTTACAAATAATTGTACTTCTTTAAATTGATCTATAATTATTTTTAATGTTAACCCAATACCCTCTATTCTTTGAGCTTCATCAATAAAGATGATTTTATTAGACCCTATAATACTTCTGATTTGTGCTGTATTAGGGTTGTTTAATAGACTTCTTATGGTAGCATCATCTCCATCTAAAAATAGATGTTCTTTGGTATCTATTATCGTTTTAAGTAGTGTTGTTTTTCCTACTTGCCTAGGACCAATTAATATAATAGCTTTCCCTTTGTTTATTTTACTCTCAATGGTTTCTTTTAGGACTCGTTTGTACATTTTCTTTTTTTACAAATATACTATTTTAGATTGTATTCACTAATAGTTATTCTTTTTAATGAATACGAACACTAAAGTGATGTTTATATATTGTATTTTTCAATTAAAATGTTTTTTAAAAGAAAAAAGAAATTCTTTTAGATAAATTTTTTCCAAATACCCCTGAAATTATAAAAAGTAAGCTCGAAGCATTCAAAGACGAACTCCTAAAAAGAAATAGTACTACTATCAGAATTTAAAACCGACATACTTTTATTTTTTATAGAAATTAAAAAAAACCTTGGTTACCGTCATTGCGAGGTACGAAGCAATCTCATTATGAAGTGTTCTAAATCAAAAGATTGTTTCAATCGTACCTCTTTCGCAATCAGGTGCAATCTTCGATTAAAAGTCAGGATTTAAAACCGACATACTTTTAATTTTCGTAGAAATTCAAATTGTATGAAACGGTAAGCGCCCAAAGAACGCAGTGTTCTGGGTGCGTGAGTGGAATACAATTTAGAATTCAAGTAAATTAAAATAAGTCTTGATTTTTGTTTCTTTTCATCAATGGAAAAGAAAAATAAATAAAAAAAGGAATCTGATTTTAAAGTTTCACGGCACTCACACTTCGTTCTGTAGAAAGTAACATTGAGTTTTATTTTTAAACCTCAAGTTAGCCTTTAAAAACCGACCTATATTATTTTTCGTTTAAATTCAATTTCTATGAAACGGTAAGAATCCAAAGAGGACAG
>JBLHGY010000020.1:0-18051 GCA_047616665.1 Polaribacter sp. | reverse complement strand
CAAATTACTTACTGTTTAGTTTAAAAAGAGGTTGCAATATTAAAACCCTAATCGTATATTCGCCTCCTAATAAATTTAAATGTATGGCAATTTTATCAAAAATTAGAGAACGTTCAATGTTCTTAATTATCATAATTGGTTTAGCACTTTTTGCTTTTGTATTAGATCCTTCTACTTTAGGAGATTTTTTTAATTCAAGCAAAGTAAACGAAGTAGGAGAAGTAAATGGAGAAGTAATTTCCACCCAAGAATTTGCACAAGCTTTAGATCAATATAAGCAACAATCTGGAAGTAAGGTTTCTGAAATGCAAGCAGCAAAAGCTGTTTGGAGTAATATTCTAAGAAAGAAAATTTATAAAAATCAGTTAAACGAAGCAGGAGTTACTATTGGTGAGCAAGATGTTTGGAATGAGGTAATAAATACATCTTCCGTGCAAAACAATCCACAGTTTCAAAATGAGGCAGGTTTATTTGATGAGTTAAAGTTTAAACAGTTTTTAGCCGATACTAAAGAGAATAACAAAGAAATGTGGTCTGCTTGGTCAAATTACATGAACCAAATTAAAGATAATGCAGAAACCAATACCTACAATAAATTAGTTACTGCAGGTTTAGGAGCTTCTTTAAAAGAAGGAGAGACTGAATATTTAATTGAGAACACAAAATTAAGTGGTCAGTTTGTGTATGTACCTTATAGCAGTGTCGCAGATAGTTTAGTAAGAATTAAGAAGTCTGAAGTAGCATCTTATATTAAAGATAATGAAAATAAGTTTCAAGTAGAAGCAACAAGAGATTTATCATATGTTAAGTTTGATATTACGGCAACTTCAGAAGATGAGGATGCAATTAAACAAAACGTAGCGAATTTAATAGAAGATGGTATAGATAGAAATAATGATGCAACCCTTGGTTTCAAAAACACTTCAGATTATAAAGAGTTTTTAGCTGAAAATGGTTCTGATATTAATTTAGACTTAGGCTATAAATTTAATGCTTCTGTTAATCAAACAGTAGCGAATGAAATTTTTGCAGGAAACAAAGGAGATGTTTTTGGTCCTTACAAAGACCAAGGGTTCTTTAAGATTTCTAAAATAACGGAGGTTACTAAAATGCCAGATTCAGTAAAGGCAAGCCATATTTTAATTCCTTTTGTTGGTTCTCAAAGAGCTGCACAAAATGTAACAAGAACAAAAGAACAAGCAGAAAAATTAGCAGACAGTGTTCTTACAGTTGTAAAGAGAAGTAGAAGCAAATTTACTGCTTTGGCAAAAACTTTATCGTCAGACATAGGTTCTGGGGCAAAAGGAGGGGCTTTAGATTGGTTTAATTATAACGCTATGCCACCCGCTTTTAGAGATTATTCATTTACTAACAAAAAAGGTTCTGTAGGTATTGTAGAAACACCTTTTGGTTACCATGTTATAAGAGTAGATGCTACAAGAAATAATCAAACGGTTTTAAAACTAGCAACTTTTGGAAGTAAAATAGTGCCTTCAGAAGCTACAGAGAGTGATTTCTTTCAGAAAGCAGAGCAATTTGCTTTGGCAATATCTAAAACAGATGATTACAGCACGCTAGCTAAAGAAAATAATTATACTTTAAAATCTGCAGTAGGTTTAAAGGTTTTAGATGAAAATGTACCTGGTTTAGGAAACGAAAGACAAATTGTTTCTTGGGCTTTTAAAGGAGATTCAGATACAGGAGCTTTTAACCGTTTTGATTTAGAAGGAAGTTATGTTGTTGCTGTAGTAACCTCAAAAACAGAAAAAGGCTTAATGTCGGTTGAAAAAGCAATTAGCCGTGTAAGACCTATTTTATTAAATGAAAAGAAGGCCGTTTTAATTGCAGATAAATTAAAAGGAAGTGCTTTACAAGATATTGCAAAAGCAAACAATACAACGGTAAGAAGTGCAAATAATGTAAATTTAAAAAATTCTTCATTATCGGGTGTTGGTGCAGAACCTAAAGTTGTGGGTGCTATGTATAGTGCAGAGTTAGAGAAATTGTATACTAGTATAGTAGGTAATAGAGGAGTGTTTTCTTTTGTTTTGAATAAGAGAGAATTACCAACTGCTTTGCCAAACTACGAAGCAAACAGAAGGAGAATCTCTTCAACTAGAAAAGGTATGACTTCAAAAATATACGAAGCAATTAAAAATGCTTCAGATGTAGAAGATAACAGAGCTAATATGTATGTTTCTAACTAAGACATACTAGTCTATTATATAAAAAAATCCGTTCAATTAATTTTGAACGGATTTTTTATGCCTTAATATTTTAGTTTCACTGCAGTTTTTAAAAGGAAATATTAGTTCTTATAGATATAAGTCGAAGTAATAAAAGCTCCTTTAAATACTTATAAAATAGCCTTAAATAATAAACCTTTTTGATTTCTCAAAAAGGTTTATGTATTATTGTTTAATAAGTATTCAATTTTTTAACCGTTCATAGAGATTAAGAATTCATCATTATTTTTAGAAAATTTAATTCTATCGTTAATAAATTCCATTGCTTCTATCGGGTTCATATCTGCTAAGTATTTACGTAAAACCCACATTCTTTGCACAGTTTTAGCGTCCAGTAATAAATCATCTCTTCTAGTTGAAGATTTGATAAGATCAATTGCAGGATAAATTCTTCTATTAGAAATATTTCTATCTAATTGAAGCTCCATATTCCCTGTTCCTTTAAATTCTTCGAAGATTACTTCGTCCATTTTAGAACCAGTTTCTGTAAGAGCGGTAGCAATAATAGTTAAAGAACCACCATTCTCTATATTTCTTGCAGCACCAAAGAAACGTTTTGGTTTGTGTAATGCATTTGCATCAATACCACCAGAAAGTATTTTACCAGATGCAGGTGCAACGGTATTATAAGCTCTTGCTAAACGTGTAATAGAATCTAATAAGATAACAACATCATGGCCACATTCTACCAAACGTTTTGCTTTTTCTAAAACAATGTTTGCTACTTTAACATGCTTGTCTGCTGGTTCATCAAAAGTAGATGCAACTACTTCTCCACGCACGTTACGTTTCATATCTGTAACTTCTTCAGGACGCTCATCTATCAATAAAACAATTTGATATACCTCTGGATGGTTTGCTGCAATAGCATTTGCCACATCCTTTAATAGCATAGTTTTACCAGTTTTAGGTTGCGCTACAATCATACCACGTTGCCCTTTTCCTAGAGGAGAAAACAAATCGATAATTCTCGTAGATAAAGAACTACCTTTTTCTGCTAAATTGAATTTTTCTTGCGGAAATAGCGGAGTTAAGTGCTCAAAAGACACTCTGTCTCTAACAATGTTAGGATTTAAACCATTAATTTTTGAAACTCTAATTAAAGGAAAGTATTTTTCACCCTCTTTTGGTGGGCGAACATTTCCTAATACGGTGTCACCAGTTTTTAAACCAAATAATTTAATCTGAGATTGAGAAACGTAAATATCATCTGGAGATGATAAATAGTTGTAATCTGAAGAGCGCAAGAAACCATAGCCATCGGGCATCATTTCTAATACACCTTCGCTCTCTATAATACCATCAAACTCAAAATCGGGATCTTTATACCTGTTTGTAGACTTGTTGCCATTACTTCTGCTATTGTTGGCTTTGTCTCTATTTTGGTTGTTGTTTTTATTTTTATTAATTTGTGGTGGGTTGTTTCTATTTTGTTGTGGTTTGTTAGGTTGATTTGCAGGTTTTTGTTCTTGCTTTTCTTCCTTTGGCTTAGAAACTACTTCATTCTTTTGCTCATTAACTGGAGCATCCTTTTTCACAAGAGGTTTTCTTGGTCTGGGATTAGGTTTTGGTCTTTCAGTTACGATAGGTTCAACTTTTGCTATTTCAACTGTAGGTTCCTCAATAATTTGAGGCTTTTCTGCAGCTACCGGTCTTGCAATCGCTTGCGCATTTTTAATAACACGTTTTCTTTTTGGCTTTTCTATTTTTATAGACTCCTCTTTTTTAGGAGCTACCAATGTTTTTTCTGCTTTAGAAGGGTCTGCAGCTTGCGTGTCTAAGATTTGATATACTAAGTCTAGTTTTTTTAATTGACTTATTTTAGCAACGCCAATAGATTTAGCTACAACTTGCAGCTCGGCAAGAGTTTTTGCCTTCAGTTCCGATATTTCGAACATTATAAAATTATTAAGTTAAATATGAATCTTAGTTTTGTAAGATTTGTATGTTTTTTTTTGAATGTGGCAATTAAGTATAGTTCTACAAAAAAGCTTTTATGTAATTATTGATAAACAAATATATACATTTTTTTTTAGTTAAGGATTTTCTTTTTAAAAAAGAATGTGCTACTTTTGTAATATTAGAAATAGCAAATGATTCAAAGGATTCAAACAGTATATTTATTATTTACTTCTATTATTTCTTTAGTTATAATTTTTGTTTTTAATTTGTGGAAATCTACTGATAAAAGTGTTTTTGCTTTAGATTTGTTAAACAGCGATATCAGCTTATTAAAAGCGATTCCTTTTTTATTTTTAATATCGGCAGCTTTAGCCTTTGTAGCAATTTTTCTTTTTAAGAATAGAAAACTGCAATTTGTTATCGGTCGATTAACAATTTTGATAAACCTTATTTTATTAGGATTATTGATGTATGTATCTCTAACTTTACCTGGAGAAGCTGCGGTTTCGGAGAAAGGTATTGGGATGTTTGTACCAATTTTAGCTGTTTTGCTTCTTGTTTTGGCAAATAAAGCTATTAAAAAGGATGAAGATCTTGTAAAATCTGCAGATAGATTGCGATAATACTAACATCTTAGTATATTTAGTGCGAAAAAAAACCGAGATTTATCTCGGTTTTTTATTTTTTAGAATAAAACGATTTTATCCACGTTTTGCCAATTCTATAATTTCTAAATTTTTAATTTCACCGTTTTCTAATTGAAACCGTAGCATGGTTCTTATCTTATGAAATCCGTGGTTTCCTGCGGCACCTGGGTTTAAGTGCAGTAGGTTTAGTTTTTTATCATAGTGTACCTTTAAAATATGAGAATGACCAGAAATGAAAATTTTAGGTGGATTTGCATGAATTTCTTCTTTAATTCTTCTGTAATAATTATTTGGATAACCACCAATATGTGTCATCCAAACACTTGTTTTTTCTACTTCAAACTTTAAATCCAAAGGAAATTCTGCCCTCGCATCTTGATCATCAATATTGCCAAAAACTGCTCGTAAAGGTTTTAGTTTCTTTATAGTATCTGTTACATTTAAGTCGCCAATATCTCCTACATGCCAAACTTCATCTGCTTGTTTTACAAATTTTAAAATTTGTGCATCTATAAAACTATGCGTGTCCGATAATAATAATATGTTTTTCATTAAAAGCAGTAAGAAAAGTTTAACGTCTCTTCGAGTTTCAAAAATACTAATAACAAAATAAATTCCGTAATTTTACACCCCACAAAAAATAATTTTATTGAGATATTTCATAGAACTTTCTTATAACGGAAAAAAGTACCACGGTTGGCAGATTCAACCAGATGCAATTTCTATACAAGAAAAATTAAACTTAGCGGTAAGTACAATTCTGCAAGATAAAATTGAAGTTGTGGGTGCAGGAAGAACAGATACAGGTGTTCATGCATCTCAAATGTTTGCACATTTTGATTCAGATATAGAAATAGGGGCAGAAGTTGTGCACAAGCTAAATTCAATTTTACCGAACGATATTACTGTGTATAAAGTGTTTTTGGTGGCAGACGATTATCATGCCAGATTTCATGCAGAAAGTAGAAGTTATGAGTACCGTATTTGGTTGGGTAGAAATCCGTTTTTATTAGATTTTTCTTGGCAAATTCATTCTCAAAAGCTAGACCTTTCTAAAATGAATGAAGCGGCGCTCCTCCTTTTAGAATATGAAGATTTTCAAACCTTTTCTAAGGTAAAAACAGATGTTTATACTTTTAACTGTGATGTTACACAGGCGTTTTGGAAACAAGAAGGAAATTTATTAACCTTTCATATTTCTGCAAACAGATTTTTAAGAAATATGGTAAGAGCCATTGTAGGTACGCTGGTAGATGTTGGTTTGGGTAAAATTTCAATAAACGAATTTAGAGATATTATAGAAAGTAAAAGTAGAGGCAATGCAGGATTATCTGTCCCGGCAAAAGGATTATTTTTAACGCACATAAAATATTAGATTTTGGCAAATAAGACAGGAAATGCTTTTGATATGGAAATCTTTTTAAGACTCATGAGTTTTGCTAAGAAATACAGACGCAATTTTATAATAGCGTCCATTTCTACCATCTTATTGTCTGGGGTGGCTTTATTAACGCCTATTATTCTTAAAGACACTGTAGATGTATATATTGCAAATAAAGATACTGAGGGGTTAATACATAGTATTTTATTAATGTTTGGAGTTTTAATGATAGAGGTGGTCTTAAGATTTACTTTTATTTACTACGCCAATTGGGTTGGTCAGCACATTATTAGAGATATAAGAGCAAAAATATTTAGACATATTCTGCAGTTTAGAATGTCTTACTTTGATAAGAATTCTGTTGGTAAATTAGTAACTAGAGTAGTTTCAGATATTGAAACAATTGCAGCTTTTTTTAGTAGTGGTGTATTTACCATTGTAAGTGATGTTCTACAAATGTTTGCGGTTATTATGGTCATGTTTTTTATCAATTGGAAGTTGGCGTTTATAGCCATTGCCGTTCTGCCAATTTTATTATACGCTACAAAAGTTTTTCAAAAAGCAATAAAAGCAACGTTTCAGGAAGTTAGAAATCAGGTTGCAAATTTAAACGGCTTTGTGCAAGAGAGAGTTACCGGAATGAAAATTGTACAACTCTTTAATAGAGAAAAAATTGAATATGAAAACTTTAAAGATATCAATAACAAGCATAAAGAGGCGTTTGTAAAAACTATCTGGTATTTTTCTATCTTTTTTCCTATTGCAGAAATTTTATCTTCTGTTGGTATTGGCTTAGTGGTTTGGTTTGGAAGTAAGCAAGTAATTACAGGCGAAGTGCCGGGTCCGGGAACTGTAATGGCCTTTGTTCAAATGGCACAAATGTTATTTAGACCTTTAAGGCAGATTGCAGATAAATTTAATCAGTTACAAATGGGTATTGTTTCTGGAGAACGTGTTTTTAAAATTATTGATACGGATAGTGCGATCTCTAAAAACGGAACTTTAGAAGCAAAAAATTTAAAAGGAGAAATCAATTTTAAAGAAGTTCGTTTTAGTTATATCGAAGGAGAAGAAGTTTTAAAAGGAATAAATTTAAATGTTAAAAGCGGACAAACAGTAGCTATTGTGGGTGCAACGGGTGCAGGAAAATCGACAATTATTAATCTACTAAATCGTTTTTATGAGATAGATAGTGGTACTATTTGTATTGATGAAGTTGCTATTGATACCTATAAATTAGAAAGTTTAAGAACGCAGGTTGCCGTTGTTTTACAAGATGTTTTCTTGTTTTCAGATTCAATTCTAAATAATATTACTTTAAAAGATAGCACTGTATCTAAGGATGTAGTAGTAGAGGCAGCAAAACAAATAGGAATTCACGATTTTATTATGACACTTCCGGGAGGGTATGATTATAATGTAAAAGAAAGAGGTGTAATGCTTTCTTCGGGGCAAAGACAATTAATTGCCTTTTTAAGAGCGTATGTTAGCAAGCCAAGTATTTTAATTTTAGATGAAGCTACGTCTTCTGTAGATGCATACTCAGAAAAAATGATCCAACATGCCACAGAGACCATTACAAAAGGCAGAACATCTATTGTAATTGCCCACAGATTGGCAACCATTAAGCAAGCAGATAAAATTATTGTAATGGATAAAGGTTTAATTGTAGAAGAAGGTACCCATGCTGAATTATTAGTAAAAGAGGGCGGCTATTACAAAAACCTCTATGATAAGCAGTTTAGTTTAGAGATAGCTTCTTAATGAGCCATGTATTTCTTACATTAAGTCTTTTCGCAGTTTCTCGTTTAGTTCTTTTAAATCTGTATACAGTTCAAAACCACCATCTTTAATATAAGAAATTTCGCCAGTTTCTTCAGAAACTAACAAACAAACTGCATCTGTTTTTTCAGAAACACCTATTGCTGCTCTGTGTCTTAGACCAAATCTAGATGGAATTTTTATACTATCAGAAATTGGTAAAACAACTCTGGTTGCCACAATATAATTGTCCCTAATAATTAAGGCACCGTCATGTAGCGGGCTATTTTTATAAAAAACACTTTCTAATAATGCCTCATTTAAAAGTGCATTCATTTTGTCTCCAGTATTTATTAGGAAATCTAAACTATTTGTTCTTTCAATAACAATTAAAACACCTGTCTTCGTTTTGGCCATTTTTTTACAAGCTCCTAAAATAGTTTCAGTATCTATGTCTGAACCTATTTCTGTCTGTAAAAATTTCAACTGTTTTAGGAAATTTCTCTTATTGGTAAAGTTTGTAGTACCAATCATTAACAAGAACTTTCTTATTTCTTGCTGAAATACGATAATAAGTGCAATCACACCACCAGATAATAAATAGCCTAAAATACCACTAAGCATTTCCATTTTTAAGGCTTGGGTAATTTGCCATATTAAGAAAATAAAGGCAATACCTATTACAATATTAATGGCAACGGTACCTTTTAAAAGTTTATAAATATAAAAGAGTAGTGTTGCCACTAATAAAATATCTAAAATATCTAATAATGAAAATTCAATAAAATCGAACATAGAAAACAGATGGATTTTGGGCTAAATTACTAATAAATAATTTGAAGCACAATATCAATTATTTATTAAGACGCTATTCGTAAGAACTTATAGAGAATAAAATAAAATCATTGAATTTTATGCACAATTTTAACAGCTTCTACTGCTTCTTTTACATCATGCACTCTTAAAATATTAGCGCCATTTAATAAGGCAACGGTATTTGCAGAAGTAGTTGCATTTAAGGCCTCTTGTGCAGAAATGTCTAATGTTTTATACAACATAGATTTTCTTGAAATACCTGTTAGAATAGGCACATCTAAACTTTTAAAAAGGGCTAAGTTTTTTAAAAGTTCAAAATTATGATCGATTGTTTTTCCAAATCCGAAACCAACATCTATAACAACATCATTTAGTTTTAGTTGGCGCAATTTATATATTTGGGCTGCAAAAAAAGAAATAATTTCTTTAGTTACATTCTCGTAAACCGGATTTTGCTGCATGTTTTGCGGAGTGCCTAACATGTGCATTAGAATATAAGGAACCTGTAATTTCGAAACGGTAGCAAACATATTGTCATCCATTTTTCCGCCAGAAATATCATTAATAAGTGCTGCACCGGCGTTTATGGTTTCTTTGGCTACTTTGCTTCTAAAAGTATCTACAGAGATCATAATTTCTGGAAAATGTTGTAGTAATAAATTAATTACCGGAAGACTTCTTTTAAGTTCTTCTTCCTCAGAAATATGTTGTGCCCCAGGTCTAGAAGAATAGGCACCAACATCTATAAAAGTTGCGCCATCTAGGAGCATTTTTTCAACCTGATTTAAAATTTCAGATTCGTTTTTATAGGCACCGCCGTCGTAGAAAGAATCTGGGGTAATATTCAAAATACCCATCACTTTTGGTGATGAGAGATCAACTAAGTTTCCTTTACAATTTATGGTCATTTTAACGGACTACTTTATTTATTATAGGTGCAATTTTAGGCGCTTTGTATGCATCCATTTTTTGCATTAATTCTTTTACCGAATTGGCTACTAATAGTAGATTTCTACCTGCGGGTTTTAAATATCCTTCTTCCACCATTTTATCTAATTGCAATAAAACGGCATCAAAAAAACCATTTACATTTAAAAGGCCTATGGGCTTTTGTTCAATTTGCAGTTGGCCTAAGGTTAAAGCTTCAAAGAGTTCATCTAAGGTTCCAAAACCTCCAGGAAGTGTAATGTAACCATCTACCAATTTACTCATGATTACTTTACGCTCGCTCATTTTTTTACATACAATCATTTCTTCTACACCAGCATGCACCACTTCTTCTTTTTCTAATAATTTTGGAATAACACCAATTACCTCTCCGTTTTGCGCCAGAATGGTGTCTGCAAGCATCCCCATCATCCCTATTTTACCACCGCCGTAAACCAAACTAATTTTATTTTCAACAAAATAATTTCCTAATGTTACTGCAGCTTTTTTATAGATAGGGCTAAAACCTAAACTAGATCCACAAAAAACAACGATTTTTTTCAATGTATTGCGTTTTAAAATTCTTTTGTAAAAATAAATGAAAAGCATATAGGATTTAGTATTTTTGAGGAAATACTTTTTAACAAGAGAAAATGCAAGATACTTCAAAACAATATGATGCGGTTATGAACGAATGTAGAAGTTTGTACATTAAAAAAATGTCTGATTACGGCTCTGCGTGGCGTATTTTACGTTTACCGTCACTAACCGATCAAATATTTATAAAAGCGCAAAGAATTAGACAATTGCAAGAAAATGTAGTAAGAAAAGTAGATGAAGGTGAGAAATCTGAATTTATTGGAATTATTAACTACGCTATTATGGCGCTAATTCAGTTAGAAAGCGGTGTTGTAGAAACTCCTGATTTGAATACAGAGGAAGCAACTATTTTGTACGACAAGCATCGTAAAATTACGAAAGAATTAATGTTAAACAAAAATCATGATTATGGTGAGGTTTGGAGAGAAATGCGTGTTTCTAGTTTGACAGATTTAATTCTTCAAAAATTATTAAGAGTAAAATCTATTGAAGATAACAAAGGAAAAACAATTGTTTCTGAAGGGATTGATGCAAATTACCAAGACATGATTAATTATGCTGCTTTTGCAATGATACATTTAGACGCGTAGGCTGTAAATTATCTAACTAATTTTAAATAAAGTAAATTTCTGTATAAAATGATATTAAAATTAATCACTCAAATTTCAAGAATATTAGTTGGAGCCTTATTTATTTTTTCAGGCTTTGTTAAGCTAGTAGATCCGATAGGTTCTGAATATAAGTTTCAAGAATATTTTTCTGAGAGTGTTTTAAATATGGAATTTTTAATTCCGTATGCATTGCTGTTTGCAATTGTTTTAATTGTTGCAGAAATTCTTTTAGGAGTCATGATTTTAATTGGTTATAAATCGAAATTTACAGTTTGGAGTTTGCTAATTATTACTACCATATTTTTATTTTTAACTTGGTATTCTGCCTATTATAATAAAGTAACAGATTGTGGTTGTTTTGGCGATGCTATTAAATTAACGCCTTGGGAAACCTTCTATAAGAATGTTATTTTAATTGGCTTGATTCTTATTTTACTAGTAAAAGTAACATTTATAAAGCCTCTTTTTAAAGGTAAAATAACCAAGGTAATTACCTTTTTATCTTTGGCTTCTTTCTTATTTATTGTGCAACATGTTTTAACACATTTGCCACTAATTGATTTTAGAGCCTATGCAGTTGGTAAGAATTTGCAAGAAGGAATGGTGTATCCGGCAGATGGTTCTATACCGCCAGTGCATGATTTTATGCTAGAAGGTGTGCAACAAGATTTAGCACCCATACTTTTAGAAAAGGAAAAAGTAATGCTAGTTATTGTGTATAACTTAGATAAATCTGATACAAACGGATTTCCTGCAATGAAAGAAGTATCAGAAAAGGCAATAGCAAAAGGGTATGTGGTTTATGGAGTTTCGGCTTCTTTTTCAGATGATTTATTAGTAGCCCAAGAAAAGTACAACTTGCCTTTTGATTTCCTTTTTTGTGATGAAACTACATTGAAGACAATGATTAGAGCAAACCCTGGAATTATCATTTTAAATAAAGGAACCGTTACTCAAAAGAAGAATTGGATAGATATTGAAGATTTAGAATTATAAACTTCTAAATTAGTCTCTCTTATTTTTTTTACGTTTTTGTGATATCTGAGTAAGTTTTAGACCTTTCTCTTTTTTGAAAAACAAGTGTTTCGGACTTCCAATAATTTGAGAAGTATAAATACCTGTATGTCCAGAAAATAAATAAGAGGTAGTGCATGCAAGTGCTATGAAAACACCAGATTCTATTCCGAATAATTCAATTCCCATTATTGTACAAGCAATAGGTGTGTTTGTTGCTCCAGCAAAAACGGCTACAAAGCCCATTCCTGCCAACAATGGCATTGGTAAAGGTATAAACCAGATTAGCACATTTCCTAAAGTAGCACCAATAAAAAACAAAGGAGTTACTTCTCCTCCTTTAAAACCAGCACCTAGTGTAAAAGAAGTCAGCAGTATTTTTAGGAAGAAATCATAAGAATTTAAATCAATATTAAAAGCATCTATAATAGTAGGTACCCCAAGACCTATGTATTTTGTAGTTCCCATAAGATATACACTAACTGCAATGACAACACCGCCAATTACCGGCCGTAAGGGTGGGTATTGAATGTATTTTTTGAATAAATTACTCCAAAAATGTGTAGATTTTGAAAATAGCATACTTACCAATCCAAAAATAATACCCGCCAATAAAGACCATAAAACAGCAGCTGGTGTGAGGTCTGCAACCGTAGAAATAGTATAATGTGTATGATGAGAAATTTGCCAAATATCACAAAAATAGTTTGCAAAAATAGCTGCTAGAAAGCTAGGTATAATCGCATCAAACTTTATTCTGCCAATAACCATTACTTCCAATGCAAAAATAGCACCTGCTAAAGGAGTTCCAAAAACAGATGAAAAACCTGCGCTAATTCCTGCAATTAATATAATTTTTCGATCTAGGTTAGAGCGTTTAAAAATTTTTGTAAACTGGTCTGCTATAGCACCACCAATTTGCACAGCAGTACCTTCACGCCCTGCAGAACCACCAAACAAATGTGTAAGAATGGTTCCAATAAATACTAAGGGCACCATTTTAAAAGGAATTACTTTTTTGGGAGTATGATATTCATCAATCAATAAGTTATTTCCTTTCACAACACTTTCACCAAAATAATGATAGGACAAACCAATGATAAGACCGGCAATGGGCAGCAATGCAATGATCCACACATTTGCTTCTCTATAGTTGGTAGCCCATTCTAGAGACCATAAAAATACAGCAGATGCACTGCCTGCAAATACGCCTATAAGCAAACATATAAAAGTCCATTTTAAAAGGAAAAGCAATGAAAAGCTTTGCTCAAATGAACGAAATATTTTTTTAATTTTATGCATATGTTTTAAATCCTCTTGTAGAAAGTGTTTTTTTTAAATGAACGTTTTTACAAAATAGTTCAGTAGATCTTTAATTTACTTTCTCCGGCAAAAATAAACAAATAAAAAGGAAGAGAATATTCGTTTAAAAAAATCATTTTTAAAACAAATTTATGGCTGTTTAAGATTTTGTTGTAACTTGTTTCAAAATGAAAACAATGAACGAATTTGTTACCTATACGTCAGCAGAAAATTACGCAATTATTACTATTAATAATGGAAAGGCAAATGCCATTTCGCATGAAGTTGTAGCTGGTTTAAATGCTTGTTTAGATGCTGCGGAAGCAGAAAATAAAGTAGTTATTTTAACAGGTAAATCTGGTGTTTTTTCTGCAGGATTCGATTTGAAAGTAATGACAGTATCCCCAGAATCTGCTAAAGAATTGGTTACAAAAGGTTCTAAGTTATCATTAAGAATGTTGTCTTTTCCACAGCCTATTATTGTAGCTTGCTCTGGCCATGCAATAGCCAAAGGTGCCTTTTTATTACTTTCTGCAGATTATAGAATTGGCGTAGAGGGCGATTTTAAAATTGGTTTAAATGAGGTAATGATTGGTATGACCATGCACAATGCAGGTATTGCCATTGCAAAAGCACGTTTGTCTGAGGTGTATTTAAATAGAAGCGTAAACAATGCAGAAATTTATAGTTCTAAACAAGCAGTAACTGCTGGTTTTTTAGATAGTATTGTTTCAGAAGATCAGCTATTGCCAGCTGCTATTAAAGTTGCAGAAATGTCTGCGAAGCTAAATAAAAAGGCACATGCAGAAACAAAATTAAAAGTTAGAAAATTACATTTAGAAGCGTTAGAAAATGCAATTTATTTAGACCTAAAAGGAAACATTTCTATTAATCCTTCATAGTTTTAGTGGTTAATGCTTTTCAAAAACCATAATTCCCGCTTTTATTTCTATCTCTAAATGATTTTTTCTTGGCGTTAAGGGACAAGAATATTTGGCATTATAAGCACAATAAGGATTGTAGGTATTGTTGAAATTTAATTCAATAGTGCCGTCTGTATTCTCACTAGTGGTCATCACATCCATATAGCGTCCGCCGCCGTATGATTCATTGCTAGAAGTAGCATCTGTAAATGGCAAGAATAAGTAGTCTTTGTATTTCTCGTCTCTCAGGTCATCCTGACTTCGGTAAATTGTGAGTTCGCAAGCTGTTCCTTTTAAAGTAAAATTAAGAGTACCGTATTCTTTGTACAAAGGCTTTCTATCTGTGGTAGTAGCCATTTCAAAAGTGGGTGCATTTTTTGTTTTTACCAAGGTTGCAATAACGATAAATGTTGAATCTACCGGAAAGAAATCTAATCCTTTAAAACCTTTTAAATCTTTCTTTTTTAGAGGAGATGTAGAGGCGTCTTTATAACTGGCATTTAGTTTTTGCTGATACTCGGTTTTTCCTATTAAGGCTCTTTTTCCTTGAGAGTTGCAAGAACATAGAGCAGTCATAAGGCAAAGTAATAGTAGATTTTTTTTCATTTTTTTCAATTTTGAAAAGTATAATATTTTATTTTTATAAATCCAATTGCATTCCTTCAAAAGCAAACTTAAAACCTAGTTTTTCAACATTCATTTTTTCTTTTGATATATTTTGAAGTGCAGGGTTTGTGTGGTTAAAATGAATAAAGAATATTTTATTTTTTGTTGCTGTATTTTCTTCTTTAAACAGCTGAAGGGTTTCTTTTATAAACGGATGCGGAATTTCAGACATCGGTCTCTTGATTTCTCCATCTTTAAAAAATGTGGCATCTAAAAAAGCATAATCTACTTTTTTAACTTCTGCTATTATATTTTTTTGCCACTTTTCCCATTTATTAATATCCGGAATAAACAATGCGGTTTTATTTTTACCTTCAATTTTATAGCCAACCGTTTCAGAAAACTCATCTCTGTGTGGTACTAAAAAAGGGGTAACTTTAAGGTTTTGGTTTAAGGTAATTGTTGCATCGTTTTGTAAATTTTCAAATACAATATTCTCTAATTTCACTAACTGATTCCAGGGACCGTTTTTACTTAAATATGTTTTCATTTTTGGCATCACAAAAACCTTTGTTCCTTGCCTTCCTAAAGCTTCTCTACCAAAATACATTAAGCCTGTATAGTGCCCAATATGAGCATGTGTTAGAAAGATACCGTCTATTAAAGTATTGGTTTTTAGGTGACTTTGCTCTAAAGACGCCAATTGAGTGGCAATATCTGGCGTAGCTTCAAAGAGCCATTTTTGCTTGTTTTCTAAATCTACTAAACCCAATGAAACTACTTTTTGCTTTTTAGAAGTGCCATTATAAAAATTAGTACAGCATTCTTTCTGGCAACCAATATGAGGATAACCGGCATCTTGTGCTATTCCTAAAACCGTAATATATTGTTTAGATTCTTTTTTATTTTCAACTACTCTTGTTTCTTTATTGCAAGAAATTAGAGAAATACAAAAAAGAAGTAGTAGTTGTTTCATTCTAAAATTTTAGAATTTAAAGATAAAAAAAAGCATCAAACTAAATTGATGCTTTTCATTTTAATACATACTTTTTTTATAATTTCATTCTCCAGCCATATGGGTCTTCAGATTTATTTGTCTGAATATCCGTAATTGTTTTCTTTAATAGGCTAGCAAAAGAGTTGTCTAAATCGGGTAAATCGTACTCTTTTTCTTTGTAACCAAAGCCAGATATTGGAGAAATCACAGCAGCAGTTCCTGTACCAAACATTTCCTTTAAACTTCCAGATTGTGCCGCAGCAACAACTTCTGAAACAGAAATTTTTCTTACTTCAACATCAATTTTTAAATTTTCAGCAATTTTAATGATACTCTTACGTGTAATTCCGTCTAAAATCCGATCGTTCGTAGGGCTTGTAATTAACGTATCATTAATTCTAATAAAGATATTCATTGCTCCAGCTTCTTCAATATACTCGTGTGTATTGTCATCTGTCCAGATTACCTGATCATATCCTTTATCAATGGCTAATTGCGTTGGATAAAACTGAGCGGCATAATTACCACCTGCTTTTGCAAAACCAACACCACCATTTGCAGCACGTGCATATTTTTCTTCAATTAAAACTTTTACTTTACCTGCAAAGTAAGCTCCGGAAGGCGCTGTACAAATTATAAATTTATATTCATTTGCAGGAGAGGCATGAAAACCGTTTCCAGAAGCAAACATAAAAGGTCTAATATAAAGAGAGCTTCCTTCATTTGTAGGAATCCAGGCTTCATCAACTTTTAATAATTGCTTTAAACCACTCATGAAAATTTCTTCAGGAATTTGAGGAATTACCAAACGCTCTGCAGATTTATTTAAGCGTTTGCAGTTCTCTAATGGTCTAAATAGCAATGTGTTTCCTTCAGCATCTTTGTATGCTTTCATTCCTTCGAAAATAGATTGTCCGTAATGAAAAATCTTAGCAGAAGGATCTAATGAAATTGGTGCATACGCTTCAATAATTGGAGTTTGCCAAGCACCATCTTTAAAAGTACATGTTAACATATGATCAGAAAAAACACTACCAAAAGGTAAATTATTAAAATCTACACTTTCAATTTTAGATGTTTCTATATGTTTGATTTCTATATTAGAATTCATAATTATAAGGATTATTTTTCAGAGCAAATGTACATAATTTATTCATCCGAAGAGATATAAAAACGGTCGGTTTGATGTTAAAATCCTTATATTTGTTTCTATTATTTAAAAAAAAATAAGAGATGAAAATAGCAATTCAGTTTTGTGCAGTAGCATTGGTGTTTTTTGTGGGATGCAAACAAGCGGAAAAAGTAAATAATTTAGAAATAAGTAAGGTTCAAGAGTTGGCATTTGTTTCTTTTGGAGATAAAATTTCTAATGAGGAAGTAGTTACCTTAAAAGAAATGTTGCTTAAATTTGAAGACATGATCGTTGGCGATACTATACATGTAAAATTTGCATCAGAAATTAAGGAAGTTTGTGCTGCTAAAGGATGTTGGATGAAACTACCTTTGACCGCAGAGAAAGAAGTAATGGTTCGTTTTAAAGATTATGGCTTTTTTATGCCTTTAGATTCTCAGGGAAAAGAGGTTGTTTTAGAAGGGAAAGCATTTGTACAGACTACATCCGTAGCAGAATTGCGGCATTATGCAAAAGATGCAGGAAAAAGTAAAGAAGAAATCGCAGCAATTACAACATCGAAAAAGGAGTTTTCATTTGAAGCAAATGGAGTGTTATTAAAAGTAAAATAACCATAGCTTTCGATTTAGTATAATAAAATTCATAAAAAATATAAGCAGTTTGAAAAGAGAAATTTTAGTAACTTCAGATGGTTCTACAACCATACATTTACCAGAGTTAGATGAACAATACCATTCTAAAAATGGTTCGATTAATGAAACATACCACGTTTTTATAAACAGTGGATTAAAATTAGTTTCTTCTGAAAAGGTTGCAATATTAGAAATTGGTTTTGGTACTGGTTTAAATTGTTTTATTACGTATTTAGAAGGCAAAAGAGTTATTGATTATGTTGGTGTAGAGGCATATCCAGTTACCGCTGAGGAGGTTGAGAAGATGAATTTTATTTCAGTCTTAAAAGCAGAAAAAGATAGTCCTGTTTTTGAAAAAATGCATGCTGTTTCTTGGGAAGAAAAACACCAAATTTCAGAAACATTTTCTTTATTGAAAAGAAAACAACTGTTTGAAAATATTGAAGATGAAGATGCATTTAATCTAATATATTTTGATGCATTTGGTGCCCGGGTGCAACCTGAATTGTGGTCTGAAGAAATCTTTAGAAAAATGTTTAATGCTTTAAAAGAGA
>JBLHGY010000019.1:0-18214 GCA_047616665.1 Polaribacter sp. | reverse complement strand
ATGCAACACTGCAAGTATCTGTGCTGCAATTTCCGAAATTCTTTACTCCAAATGGAGATGGTAAAAACGATACATACCTCGTTAAAGGGGCTAACAAAACTTTTTACCCGAACAGTAGTATAAATATCTTTAATAGATACGGGAAGTTGGTGGCACAAATACCAATCGATGGCCCAGGATGGGATGGGACCTATTATGGTAAAAAACTTTCCTCAGATGATTATTGGTATAATATTACACTGATACCAGCAGATAACAATAAACAAATAATTAATAAAACAGGACACTTCTCACTTCTAAGAAAATAGTTTATATACAAAAACCTCTTTGAAGTACTTCAAAGAGGTTTCATCAAGTAACTTACTTAATTTATTAAGCCACTTTACCTAAAAAAATAGTTGGTATCACTTATGAAACCAGTACTATTAAAAACTGTACAGAAAGAGCAGCCGAACCCTCAAGAATAGAAAAACGTGAAAAATACATCGAAATTGCAAATACTGTAGCGCATATTATGAACTCTTACAGCTAAAAATTTCTTATTTTAGCAACTGAAAAAACAAACCCAATATGGATATAAACTTCAATAAAAACGAAGATTATAATAAACTTTTAATCTCAGATTTACGTAAACGTTTTGTAAAAGTTAAACTAGGTGGTGGTCAAAAAAGAATTGATAAGCATCATGAGAAAGGCAAAATGACCGCTCGTGAAAGAATTGATTACTTATTAGACCCAAAAGCAAAATCCATAGAAATTGGTGCTTTTGCAGGTGAAAACATGTATGCAGAACACGGTGGATGTCCTGCTGGTGGTGTTGTTATAAAAATTGGCTACATAAAAGGCAAGCAGTGCGTTGTTGTAGCAAACGATGCAACAGTGAAAGCAGGTGCATGGTTTCCTATTACCGGAAAGAAAAACTTAAGAGCTCAAGAAATAGCTATAGAAAATAAATTACCAATTATATACTTAGTAGACTCTGCAGGAGTCTATTTACCAATGCAAGATGAAATTTTTCCTGACAAAGAACATTTCGGACGTATTTTTAGAAACAATGCAATAATGAGTAGTATGGGTATAACACAAATTTCTGCAGTTATGGGAAGCTGTGTTGCTGGTGGTGCCTATTTGCCAATTATGAGCGATGAAGCTATTATTGTAGATAAAACAGCTAGTATTTTTCTTGCGGGAAGCTACCTAGTAAAAGCTGCTATTGGAGAGTCTATTGACAACGAAACTTTAGGTGGTGCAACTACCCATTGCGAAATCTCTGGAGTTATAGACTACAAAGCCAAAGATGATAAAGACGCCCTTAACAAAATAAAATTTATAGTTGATAAAATTGGTGATTATGAAAAAGCTGGTTTTAGTAAGACTGCATCTTTTCCTCCAAAAGAAAAAGAAGATGATATCTTTGGAATACTACCTAAAGAAAGAAATGCACAATATGATATGCTAGAAATCATAAAGCGTTTAGTAGACAATTCTGAGTTTGAGCAATACAAAGAAGGGTACGGAAAAACTATTTTAACAGGGTATGCCAGAATAGATGGTTGGGCAGTTGGTATTGTTGCCAATCAAAGAAAACTAGTAAAAACTAATAAAGGAGAAATGCAATTTGGTGGAGTAATCTATAACGACTCAGCAGATAAGTCCGCCCGCTTTATAGCAAATTGTAATCAGAAAAAAATACCTTTAATTTTCTTGCAAGATGTTACTGGCTTCATGGTTGGTAGTAAATCTGAACATTCCGGAATTATTAAAGATGGTGCCAAAATGGTAAATGCCGTGAGTAATTCTGTGGTGCCAAAATTCACAATTATTATTGGAAATTCTTACGGAGCAGGTAACTACGCAATGTGTGGTAAAGCATATGACCCAAGATTAATTGTAGCCTGGCCTTCTGCTGAGCTTGCGGTTATGAGTGGAAACTCTGCTGCTAAAGTGTTGCTTCAAATAGAAACGGCATCTCTTAAAAAACGTGGCGAGGAAATTACACCAGAAAAAGAAGCTGAATTATTTGACAAAATAAAATCTCGTTATGACGAACAAATATCTCCGTATTATGCAGCAGCAAGAATCTGGACAGACGCTGTAATTAATCCATTAGATACAAGAACATGGATTTCTATGGGAATTGAGGCCGCAGACCACGCTCCTATCCAAAAACAATTTAATATGGGTGTTTTACAAGTTTAATAAAGAAGACTTATATTTTCATAAATATTTAATGGCTAATTTCTCAATTAGTCATTTTTTTATAACTTATTTTTACACCACAAAACTATAAAAGATGAGTAAAGCAATATACATTGCCACCGTAGAATCTGATAGTGGTAAATCTTTAATATCCTTAGGTTTGTTAAGAATGATGTTGACAAAATCTACTAAAGTGGGTTATTTTAGACCAATTATTAATGAATTTGATAATAATGGCTATGATGAACATACAAATACGGCTATTAATTTCTTTAATCTAGACACAAACTATAAAGATTGTTTTGCATACAAACAAAGTGAAGTTGTAGCGCTTTTAAGTGAGGGAAAAGAGGATGAAGTAATTCAAAAAGTTATTGAAAAATATAAAAAACTAGAAGCAAATTATGATTATGTTTTAGTGGAAGGAACCGATTTTTCTGGTGAAGGAGGAATTATAGAGTTAGATATAAATCTAATGATTGCTAAAAACTTAAATATTCCTGCATTAATAGTTGGCTCTGGAAACGGAAAGAAAAAGAAAGACTTTATAAATACCATGCAATTATCTTACAATTCTTTTATAAGCAAAGAAGTAGATGTTATAGGCATTGTTGCTAATAAAATTGAAAAAGATGAAGTAGACTATATTCGTAAAGAATTGATCAAAAGTTTTCCAGAACAACTACAAATAGATATTATTCCAAAAATTGATTTTTTAGCTTTTCCCACAGTAAAAGAAGTTGTGCAAGCTTTAAAAGGTCGTGTTTTATTTGGAGCACAATTTCTAGACAATGCAATTGGCAGCTATAGCACAGGCGCAATGCAATTAAGAAATTATTTAACCAGAATTAAAGAAAATGCGCTGGTTATTACTCCAGGAGATAGAGCAGATATTATCTTAGGTGCATTGCAAGCAAATGCCTCTAAAAATTATCCTAAAATTGCGGGAATTATTTTAACAGGAACCATCATTCCCGAAGAATCAATTCTAAAACTAATTGAAGGTGTGCAATCTACAGTTCCTATTGTTTCTGTAGATGGAGGTACCTTCGGAATTTCAAACAAAATTGGTGCTGTAAAATCTAAAATTTATGCTACCCACAACAAAAAAATACTCTTATCATTAGATACTTTTGATACGTACGTAAATGCAGAAGGTTTAACAAATATTCTAACATCGTATCAATCTAATAAATTAACTCCAAGTATGTTTCAATATAATTTATTGCAAAAAGCAAGAATTATTAAGAAGCACATTGTACTACCAGAAGGAGAAGATGAACGTATTCTGAGAGCAGCTGCACGTTTACAGATGTTAAACATTGTAGACTTAACCTTATTAGGAGATCAAAATACAATTCAATTAAAATGTGATCAGATTGGTTTACAAATAAATTTAGATGCACTAAATATTCTAAATCCTGAAGATTCCATCTACAATAAAGACTTTGCGACAACCTTATTCGAAGCAAGAAAACACAAAGGAATGTCTGAAGCTACCGCCAATGATTTGGTACATGATGTTTCTTATTATGGTACTTTAATGATTCTAAATGGTTTGGCAGATGGTATGGTTTCGGGTGCAATTCATACTACCATGCATACCATTAAGCCAGCCTTACAATTAATTAAAACTAAACCTGGCGTTTCTGTTGTTTCCTCTGTATTTTTCATGTGCTTATCAGACCGAGTTTCTGTAATGGGAGATTGTGCTGTAAATCCGAATCCGAATGCCGAGCAACTTTCTGAAATTGCCATTTCTTCTGCGGCTTCTGCAGAGGCTTTTGGAATTGAAGCAAAAGTTGCTATGTTGTCCTATTCTTCCGGTAGCTCTGGAAAAGGTGAAGAAGTAGAAAAGGTTAGAAAAGCAACCGAATTGGCAAAAGCTAAAAAACCAAATTTACAAATTGAAGGTCCTATACAATATGATGCTGCCGTAGATATGTCTGTGGCAAAAACTAAAATGCCAAATTCTCAAGTTGCTGGACAAGCATCAGTATTAATTTTCCCTGATTTAAACACAGGTAACAATACTTATAAGGCCATTCAACGAGAAACAGGTGCATTGGCAATTGGCCCAATGCTTCAAGGCTTAAACAAGCCAGTAAACGATTTAAGTAGAGGTTGTACTGTAGATGATATTTTCAATACTGTTTTGTTAACCGCAATTCAGGCGAATAAATAATACATATGAATATTTTAGTTTTAAATGCAGGCTCTTCTTCTTTGAAATATCAAGTAATTAAAATGCCCAATGAAACCGTAAAATGTATTGGCTTAATAGAGCGGATAGGAAAGGATACAGCTGTTTTTATTCATGAAAAAGACGGTGAAAAATACACAGAAACGATACCTATTCTAAATCATGAAGTTGGTTTGCAAAAGATTGCAGCAACTCTATTAGATGAAACAATTGGCGTTATAAAGAACGTTGATGAAATTGAAGCTGTAGGCCATAGAGTCGTTCATGGTGGAAGTAAATTCAGTAAAACAATACATATAAATAAAGAAGTAAAAGACAGTATTCGTACTTTATTTGATTTAGCTCCTTTGCACAATCCTGCCAATTTAACAGGAATAGAAATTGCAGAAACTATTTTTACAACTGCAAAACAAATCGCAATATTCGATACTGCATTTCATCAAACAATTCCAAAAGAAGCGTATCAATACGCTATAAAAAATTCATTATTAGAGGAATACAAAATAAGAGCATATGGTTTTCATGGCACTAGCCATAAATATGTTTCAGAAAAAGCGATTGCATATTTAGGTGAAAAATCATCAAAAAAAATAATTACAATTCACTTAGGAAATGGTTGTAGTATGTCTGCTATTAAAGATGGCAAAAGTATTGAAAACTCTATGGGATTTGCACCTATGAATGGCTTAATAATGGGAACTCGCTCCGGTGATATCGATCCATCTGTTATTTTCTTTTTGATGAAAAAACTAAATAAATCTGCCGAAGAAGTTCACCATTTATTACAAAAAGAGTCCGGAATGCAGGGCTTAACAGAATATTCTGATTTAAGAGAAATATCAGAGAAAGCAGAAAACGGAAATGAAGCGTGTAAAAACGCATTGAATTTAGCTGGCTATAGAATTCGGAAATTCATTGGTGCTTACGCAGCCATTTTAAACGGATTAGATGCTATTATTTTTACTGCCGGAATTGGAGAAAATTCAGCATTAATGAGAAAATTAGCCTGTAAAAATTTAGAATTTTTAGGCATTAATTTAGATTCAGAAAAAAACACTCTGCGTTCTAAGGGAACAAGAGAAATTCAATCTTTCACTTCAAAAGTGAAAATATTAGTCATACCCACTAATGAAGAAATTGAGATTGCGAAACAGTCTTATAAATTGCTGAATTTAGAAATAAATTAAGCAATTTTTTAAAATGCATTTAAAATTGTAGAACCACAATCAAATTTCTACATTTGTAAGTATAAAAAAATAATCATTAGAAATGGGTAGAGCATTCGAACTAAGAAAAGGACGCAAAATGAAACGTTGGTCAGCAATGGCTAAAACCTTTACCAGAATTGGTAAAGATATTGTTATGGCTATTAAAGATGGTGGCCCTAACCCTGATTCAAACTCTAGATTAAGAGCAGTAATGCAGAATGCAAAAGCTGCAAATATGCCTAAAGAAAACGTAGAGCGCGCAATAAAAAAGGCAACTGATAAAGATACTGCAGACTATAAAGAAGTTTTATTTGAAGGCTATGCGCCACACGGAATTGCACTTCTTTTAGAAACAGCAACTGATAATAACAATAGAACTGTAGCAAATGTTAGATCTGCTTTTAACAAGTGTGATGGAAATTTAGGAACTTCTGGCTCTGTTGTTTTTATGTTTGATCGTGTGTGTACCTTCACTGTTAAAAAAGAAGACATTACCATTGATTTAGAAGACTTAGAGTTAGAATTAATAGAATTTGAAGTTGAAGAAGTTTTTGATGATGAAGAAGGAATCATAATTTATGCTCCGTTTGAGCAATTTGGTGCAATTCAATCTTTCTTTGAGGAAGCAAATGTTGAAATTATATCTTCTGCTTTTGAAAGAATACCTACTACAACCACAAAACTTTCTGAAACACAACAAGCAGACGTAGAAAAGCTTTTAGAAAAGTTAGATGAAGATGACGATGTGCAGAATGTATATCATTCAATGGAGATGTAATTCATTCACTTTATATAAATATGAAATCCAATGTTTTTTTACGTTGGATTTTTTTTGTGGCTGTTTCTATAAAATTAGCTACAAAATAAATTTCCTTAGGACTTTCAAATTTGGATAGGTTTGCTTTTTGAATATCGATAGGAATACTGCCTCCTTCAATAATTAAGATCAATTTTTCTCCTAGTTTTTCATCAGGTATTCCTGCTACAAAAAAACGTTGCACTATAATTTTAGATAATTTATCTTCTATACGTTCTGGATGCAATTTAATTCCGCCAGAATTTATAACGTTGTCAAGTCTTCCCAACCACTGAAATTGTGTGTCAGAAACTAGAACAACTACGTCATTTGTAAAAACAACTTCGTTGGAAACTTTTGAATTTTCTATTACCAGACAATTTCTTTCATCTTTATAAATTATTGTGTTTGGTAATGTTTGATAAAACGGGTTATTTCCAGTATTTCTTAACGAAATATGCTCTTTTCTATAAATAGACTTTATACCACTTGTCCTCAGTGAAGAAAATCGATTCAATTTCTTAACTGCAATATGTGTAATGGTTTCCGTCATGCCATAAGTACCAAAAACTTCTGTAGCTAGCGGTTGTAGTTTTTCTTGAAGATTATTTGAAACAAAACCACCACCCACAATTAACTTTTTAATAAAATGTAGCTTATCAATTGAATTTTCTAATTGTAAAGGCACCATTGCAGTAAAATCATACTTTCTAGAAAGCATGTTTAACGGATTAGAACTAGCATTTACAACATCTAAATGCCAACCTAAGGTTAGTGCTCTCACCAGCATCATTTTACCGGCTATATATTTTATAGGCAAACATAATAAGGCTATTTTTTTTTCTTTTAACTGAAAGAAATCTCCCGTTGCCAAAGCAGAATACTGCATTTGTTTTTTTTGTAATTGAATTAACTTTGGCGCTCCTGTAGAGCCAGAAGTTTTTACAACTACAAATTCTTTTTCGGAAAACCAATCTTCTAAAAAGTGATAGATTTCAGGAGAAAAATGAAGTGCATACGCAAGCAAATCATCAATGCCATCAAATGAATTGTTGTTTAACCTAAAGGCTTTATGAAAAGTAGTATGCTTCAATATTATTTAAACTTCTATGGTTTCTTTTAAACTATCTGGTTTTGTGATTTTTCCTGTTAATTTCTCTTTCCAGTTTGTCCATTTATATTTGTTCGAAAATAAGAATAACATGATTGGGTATAGAATAAAAACAGGTAAGAACATTTCCCAGGATACAGAAGGTTCAGAAATATCCTTGTATAGCGCATCCGTTTGGAAGACTGTCCAATCTGTGGTCACAAAAAATGCGGCGGTAATATTATTAATTGCATGCAAACCTAGAGCAATTTCGGTTCCTTCATCCATTAAAGTTACAATTCCGAAAAACAAACCTGTACCAATATAAAAAACCATTGTTATTTGTCCAAGCTTAGCTACTTCTGGGTTTGTGCCGTGTAACAAACCGAATACTAAAGAAGTTACTAATAAAGGAGTTAATTTAGAATTAAAAAAGAATACAAGTGACTTATTAAAATTAGAATCAAAAAAACTAGAAAAGGCATTTGAGTCCGTTATAAAAAATTGTAGAATAGAGATTGCTGAAAAAATAATTAGAACGTTCGTTAACTCATATTGAAACTCATTTATTACAAAAATAATTAGAATAATGGAGAGTAAAATATATAAAAAATAAAAAGGAAATTTTTTACTTGTTACAGACATTCCAATTCCTTGCATAAAATACCCTCTAAAAAGTAGTTCTTCAAAACTTGTTTGAAAAGGAATAAATATAAAAGAAATTGCCACTAAAATAAAGAACGGAGTTGCATTAAAGTTCCAAATAAAATTTTCTGGAGCTAATAAAACCGAAGCATAGGTCATACCAACCGCTAAAATTCCCCAAACAAAAAAGCCATAAAAAAAACGTTTCCAATCTACTTTAGTTCTACTTGTAATTAAAGAAGTAAAACTTCTCTGATGAATATATTTTACACCAATAAACAAGAACATTAATCCGAATAAAAACATCACTAGCAGTAAAAGCAGTAAAAAATTTTTATCTAAACCAGCAGTCATAAAGTTATCTTTTGCAAACTCAGTAAATTGGGCAATACTTTCAGACTTACCAGCTGCTGCCATCACTAAAGGTAAAACACCTAGAACTTGCCAACCAAAAAATACAATTACAATTGTAAACAACCAATGATACCATTCGTTTTTACCTTTATAAGCTTGTTCAATGTAATTCATATTTTATAAATTAAAATTCCATTTTTTGGAATTGTTATAATGTAATGTTCCGTTTTCAACCTCTAACGGACTCTCAAAATTATTAGTAAATAAACCTCCTGTGCCCAAACCTTGCGGCAATTTATTTTTTAAAGTATGTGTGAACTGTGCAATTGCATTCAACCCAACATTACTCTCTAAAGCAGAAGTAATCCACCAATCTACATTGTTCTTTTTAGCAATATCAATCCATTCAGCACTTCCGCTAAAACCACCAACCAAACTTGGTTTTAAAATAATAAATTGTGGTTTTACCATTTTTAGTACTTGCTGCTTTTCTTCCGCAGAAAAAACGCCAATTAACTCTTCATCTAATGCAATTGGCAAAGGTGTATTTTCACACAATAAAGCCATATCTTGTAATTGACCTTGTTTTATAGGTTGCTCAATAGAGTGTAAATCTAATTCTGATAATGTTTTTAACTTCTCTAAGGCATTTTTCGGATTAAAAGCACCATTTGCATCTACCCTTAATTCAATTTCATTAGAAGAAAACTCTTTTCGTATCGATTTTAACAATGCTACCTCTGCATCAAAATCAATAGCTCCAATTTTCATTTTAATACAAGAAAAACCTGAATTTAATTTTTCTTGAATTTGTTTTTTCATAAACTGCTGATCTCCCATCCAAACCAAACCATTTATGGTAATTGATTCTTTTCCTTTGCAAAATTCTGAAGGAAATAACTGAAATTTATTTTCACTTTGAAGAGACAAGAAAGCTTGTTCTAACCCAAATTGAATTGAAGGAAACTCAATAAGCATTGCTAATAAATCTGTTAAGCCTAATTTAATATTTTCGCAAGCCCAACTTAGTTTTTCTTCATAATTAGGAATATCATCGATACTTAAACCTTTAAACAAGCCTGTTTCTCCAATACCTCTTTTACCGTTTTCCTCTAAAAGAATAAACCAAGTTTCTTTCGTTCTTAAAATCCCGCGAGAAGTACCGCTCGGATTTTTAAAATGCAATATGTATTTTTTATAGCTTGCTTTTATCAACTTAAATTCTATTTATTATTCCTCTAAGAACGTCTTAAAATTATTCAAATATGACTGGTCTTGTGCTTGAAAGGTAGCTCTAAAATAAGGAAACATACATGCCATTATAAAAGACTCGCTCTGGCAGGCTGCATTTAGCGTAATGGTTGTAATTCCGTTTTCTTCGGAAAACAGATAATCATCTTTCTTTAGCATGTTTTCTGCGTCATAAAAAAGTGTTACTTTTTCATTTAATACATACGCCATAATCTTCTCTGTCATTACTATTTCTTGCCCTTGATTTAGCACTACAACATCATAAACACTTCCAGTTATTCCTGGGTTTATATGTACGGGTTTCACCGATTTTATATCCGGAATCCAGTTTTTAACACTGTCAATCTGCATAAAATTACTAAAAACCGCATCTATGGGTTTATCTATAGAAACCGTTGCAGAATAATTAGTTTGTTGCACTAACAAGCCTGTTGCTAAAAAAGCGACTACTAAAGTCGAAATAATAATTAAAATCACCTTTATTGTCTTCATATATTCTATTTAAAAGAATTGTCCAATTCCGAATAATATAGCAAACAAAAAAGTACTTAAAGCTACTTTTTTTAACTCACCATCTAATTCTGCTGGGGTATTATTTCTGGATACTGTTATCATATTTTTTACTAGCGGAATAAAGGCTACTAAAAACACAAATTCATAAATTGAACTAAAGTTTAAAAAAGTATATATTAAAGCCGTAATTAACGCCCCAATAATTAGAAAATAATGATATTTTTTTGCTCTAATAGCTCCTAATTTTACAACTAAAGTATTTTTGTTATTCGTTTTATCTTGTTCCCTGTCTCTTAAATTATTTAAATTTAAAACAGCAGTACTTAACAAGCCAATAGAAAAAGCCGGTAAAAATACCTCGAAATTAATCATTTTTGTATATAAAAAGTAACTACCTACCACGCTTAATAATCCAAAGAAAAGAAAAACAAAAATATCTCCAAATCCGCTATACCCATAAGCAGAATTACCCACTGTATATTTTATTGCTGCTGCAATTGAAGCAATTCCTAAACCAAAAAATAAGATAGAATACCCAAAACTCTCACTTCCAAAAGCAACATAAATTAGTAACAAGGCAATAAGTAAAGTAATAGTTGTAGTAATTATCATTGCAGTTTTCATTTGCTTCGGCGTTATGACTCCTGATGAAACCATTCTAGCTTCTCCTGTTCTGTTTTTATCAGAACCTTTTATTCCGTCTCCATAATCATTTGCATAGTTAGACAATACTTGAAAACCAATTGTAGTAAAAATTGCCAACCAAAAAATAGACGATTCCCAAATGGAGGTCCTAATAGTATGCTCTAACAAACTATTTACAAATTCGTTTCCTAGATAACTACCTAAAATAATACCAGATATAGACAAAGGAAGTGTTCTTAAACGTGCTGCTTTAATGTAACTTTTTACATCCATAATTTCTGACTTGTTTCTATTTTAAACAATGTGTAATTATATATTTTTTTTGCCTTTTCTATATGAATACAAGGTATCTTTATTTTTCCTGATGCTGTTTGAAAAACAATATCAGCTACATTTTTTTGAGCCTGAAAAAGAGTCTGTTTCAGCGCTACATTCTGTACTTTAAAAAAAGGTAAATACGTTTTATGAGTTTCTATAGTGCCGCTACCAACTAACAATATATCAGTATTAAAAAGGTAATATCTCTTTTTAAAGCTTACTTCTGTTGCGCCTATAAAGATAGGGATTAACAAGCTGTTTATCCAAAAAATGGAACTATTTCCAAAACCTAAATAAAGAACTATATTTATTATAATAAGTACCAAGACACATCTAAAATACAAGCGCATTCTAAAGTAAGAATCTGAAAAATTCTGAACCAAATCATCGAAGTTTTCATCTGGAAAAAGCAAGTCTTTAATAGCTGAAACTTGTATTACTTTGCAACCAACAATTTTAATAATTTTATCCTGTTTCTTTTTCACTTTACCACTTATTGCCTGTTTAAAAGTAATAAACGAAATACCTAACTTCTTTTTTATAGGATTATGAGATATCGTAATATGCTGCACCTTGTCTTTCTTTAAAATAACAGATTTCTTAGTTGTTAATCCTTGATAAATTTCTAAAGCACTATTCTTTACAAAAACAGTTAAATTAAAATGTCTAAGTACTACCCGCACTAGAGAGCTTAAAACTGCCGTAACTGATAACAATATTAAAAAACCTACTATTAAAAGAACATTACTTTCTAGTGAAGAAGTATTCTTAGTGATGTAATTATCTAATAGATTTTGTTTTCCTAAACGGTCAAAGAGATCATTAATTTGCTGAAAAAAACCTACTAAAACTGCAAATAACAGCAATAAACTCTGCAAATGATTTTCTGTAAGACTTACCTTTATCAAAGCAAAAAACCCAACTTTTAATAGTGGTTTCTCTGCTGTTTCAAAACTAGATGTTGCACTACTATTAGTATCTAAAACAGTAATTGCCTGTTTTAAGGCACTTGCTTCTTTGTATGATAATGCTTTAATAGAAATTTCTGCCTTGCTAGATCCAGCAGTTTCTATATTTACTTCATGCACATCGATTATTTGTTGAATAATATTTTGTTTAAAATTGATATTTTGAATCCTATCAAAAGGAATCGAAGTATTTGTTTTTTTGAGGATACCTTTCTTTAGAATAAAATGGTTGTGTGTTATTTTAAATTGGAAGTTCTTAAAAATTAAAAAAGCTCTAATTAAAAAAAACATTAATAAAGCAGCAACACCTATATAGATGTATACTAAGTTGTCTTCAGAAATTTTAGAGAATTTTTGAATGAATAAAAATAGTAGGAACCAAAAAGCTTTCAAAACTTTGTAAAGTATGTTTATATAAATTACAAGAATCCCTTTTTGAGATTGCCTTCTAAATTGACTAAAGTCTTCTTTATTATCCATCTATTTTATTACTGATGAATTCTTTTATTTGTTGTGCATCCTCTTTTAAAAGTCCACTGATTTTTAAATCGTCACTGCTATCTCCGGCAGTAAAAACGCTTAAAGAAGCCAAACCAAAAAATCTAGAAATAGGTCCTTGATCAATTTCTATATGCTGTATTCTGTTAAAAGGCACAGTTGTTAAACTTCTGAAAAAAACACCTTTTTTATAAGAGACATCTTTCTCTCTTATTGCATACTTTCTTTTTTTAAAACCGATCATTTTAATGGAAAGTACAGCAATAAAAACTAAAAAAAGAGCTAAATATATCCAAATTGAATTTCGTGAAAGTTCAAAAAGCCCCTTTTTGTCAACAAAAAAAAGCACTGAAAATACAACTAGAAAAACTAAAAAAACATTAATCAATAATACCTTTAAATATCTCTTGTGTATTGATTTAAACTCGATTTTAGTAATGTCAGGAAAAGAAGTAACTGAAATATTTTGAAAAGAATCTGTCATGCAAATTAATATTGTAAAGCCTCTTTAATTGAGATAGGAGACTCGTTTAACATAGCTTGCACGAAGGCACCTTGGTGCTTTATCCTCAAATCTATCTTGTATTTTTTTGCTTCGGCATATGTTTTAAAAGATCCAAATCTATATTTTAATAAATCATCTTCGTTATACATATAAATATTTGCTAAACTTGCTAATTTAGCATTGGGCTTTCTAAGAGCTGCAATTTGCACCGTAAAAACTAATGTATCTTTCACGAATACAGGAGTTACAAGAACCTCTTCCTTTGACTCTTCTCTAGGAATTTCTTTCTTTTCATCAGTCTTAGTACATGAAAAAATAGCAATACAAAAAAACACTAAAATTATATTCTTCATCTTATAAATTATTTGCTTCTGCGATTAACTCTGCAATATCTTTTACTACAACCTCAGCTTCTTTTTCTTTGAATTTAATACCATCTGTCATCATAGTATTACAATATGGGCAACCCGTAGCAATAATATCTGGCTTCGTTTCTAAAGCATCTTCTGTTCTTAAAATATTTACTTCTTTATCTCCTGCCTCTGCATCTTTAAACATTTGCGCTCCCCCTGCCCCACAGCATAAAGCAGTTTTCTTATTGCGTTTCATTTCTGTTAGATTAACGCCCAATCTTCGAATTAAATCTCTTGGAGATTCATAAACATCATTTCCTCTGCCTAAATAACATGGATCATGAAAGGTTACTCTTTTTCCTTGAAGTGCACTCTCATTAATCTTTAGACGTCCTTCAGTTATTAAAATTTGTATAAACTGTGTATGATGAAAAACTTCATACTTGCCGCCTAAACTTGGATATTCATTTTTAAAAGTATTGAATGAATGCGGATCACATGTAACTATTTTCTTTACTTGGTAACCATTTAAAACCTCGATATTCATCATTGCTTGCATTTGAAACAAAAATTCATTTCCTGCTCTTTTCGCCGCATCTCCTGTGGAAGACTCTTCGGTACCTAAAACTGCAAAATCAACATTTGCTTCATGTAATATCTTTACAAATGCCCTAGATATTTTTTTTGCCCTATCATCATAACTTCCTGCAGCACCCACCCAAAACAACACTTCTGGTTGTTTTCCTTGCGCCATCATATCTGCCATTGTTGGTACTATCATAATTTTTAAGCTATTGTTAAGTTGTTAGAACTCATGATTAAAAACGTATCATTTATTTTTTTTTACTCCTCGTTTGCCCAGTTTAATCTGTCTTGCTGGTTATATTGCCAAGGAGCGCCATTATTCTCAATATTACTCATCATAGCATTTAATTCTTGCGGTGCAGCACTCTCTTCCATTACTAAATATCTTCTCATATCCATAATAATCGAAAGTGGATCTATATTTATCGGACATTCTTCAACACAAGCATTACAACTTGTACACGCCCAAAGTTCTTCTGGTGAAATATAGTCGTTTAGTAATTGTTTACCATCATCCTTAAAAGTTCCTCCGTTTGTATCTATATTTCTACCAACCTCTTCTAAACGATCTCTTGTATCCATCATAATCTTACGAGGAGACAATTTCTTTCCTGTTAAATTTGCCGGACAGGCAGACGTGCAACGTCCGCATTCTGTGCACGTATATGCATTTAAAAGCTGCATCTTATTTAAATCTAAAACATCTGATGCACCAAATTTTTCTGGAACTTCCTCTTCTGTTCCTTCCAAAGGAGCTGCGTAAGGATCTGCATCAGGATCCATCATCAATTTCACCTCTTTCGTAACAGATTCTAAATTATTAAATTGCCCTTTTGCATTTAAATTTGCAAAAAATGTATTTGGAAAGGCTAATAAAATATGCAGATGTTTTGAGTAGAATAGATAATTTAAAAAAACAAGAATTCCTAATATATGAATCCACCAAGCAGTTCTTTCGATTACATGCAGCGCTTCTAATGAGAACCCGTCAAATAAAGGAGTAATAAACTGACTTATAGGATTTCCAATACCTGCATTTTGAAATGGAGCATCTGTTGCATTCATGACTAAAAAAAGTGTCATTAATACCATTTCAAAGTACAAAATAATATTTCCGTCCATTTTTGGCCAACCTTTCATTTCTGAACTAAGAAAACGTTTGATATTTGCAATATTTCTTCGCGTCCAAAAAAGAATAACCGCTATAAAAACGAATGCTGCTAAAATCTCAAAAGTCCCTATTAAAAAAGCGTAAAATCCTGCTCCTATAAACCCTTGAAAGATTCTATGCGTCCCCAAGATTCCATCAATAATAATTTCTAAAACCTCAATGTTAATAATTACAAAGCCAAGGTATACAACAATATGCAATAAACCTGAAAAAGGTCTTTTAACCATTTTAGACTGCCCTAAAGCAATCTTAATCATATTTTTCCAACGTTCAGATTTATTGTCTGTTCTGTCTATAAATTTCCCTAAATTTATATTTCTAAAAATCTTACGAATATTCATCGCAAAAAAGCCAAGACCAGCAATTAATGCGATTACAAAAAGTGTATTTGGTAAATATTGCATATCGATAGTGCTAGTGGTTATAAATTAGTTTTTTGTCGTTTCAGCGTAAGGCAGTTGTCGTTTCCCAAATACTGAGAAATGAATATACCTTTTTGGATTTAGTTTAATATCTCTCAGCAGCTGTTCTAACTCTCTAGTAGCCGCCTCTAAATTATCGTACATTCTTTTATCATTAAGCAACTGACCTAAAGTTCCTTCTCCAGCATTTATTTTTTTTGACATTTCGTTAAAATTGCCCACAGCCTCGTCTGCCTTATCTATAATTTTCTTAAAGTCTACCGCATTTATATTGTCCGATACTTTACTAAAGTTTGCTGTAATATTTCTTGTATTTTCTATCGTAATTTTTAAGTTTTCTTGATTATCTGCAACCATAGAATTCACAGATTCAATAGTTTTTCTGATATCTATTATAGTTCCGGATAAATTAGTAATAGATGTATTAATTCCGTTAATAGTATTGTCACTTAGCACTTTATTTAAACCACTAAACAAGCTGTCTGTTCTTACAATTACGCTTTCTATTTTTTGTTGAAGTGGATTTAATCGCTCTCCTATTGAGGTAAATAAACTTTCTTCCATCTCACCCTGAAGGAGGTCTCCCGAAATTGCAATATCGCCTTCGTAATTTGGTATTATTGCTAAGTTAGAGCCACTTAAAGGATTTGGAGAATAAATTTTAACGATACTTCTCTTAGAAAACTCAAAATCATTATCTATAATAAATGTTACTAATAAATGACCTCGCTTTTCTACACTAGTATCAAACTCTATGTTATCTACCTTACCTACTTTTAAACCATTAATTGTAACTGTACTAGACATAGACAATCCACCTATTCTAGCATATTCAACTTTAAAGGTTCGCGAGCCAGGATCTAATAAGTTTTGTCCTTTTAGAAAATTAAAGCCCCAAATAGAAATACCAATAATAATTACTGCAATAATTCCTGTTTTTAATTCTTTAGACATAGATAGAAGTTTTACAACAAAATTACTAATAATTTTTGGGAGAAACCGTTAATATTACGGCATTTTTAAAGCTTCCTCTAAAGCTACTTTTTCGCCATTTTTAAAAGCAATAATAAAAGCCTGCTTGTAACCCTTAGATTTTGCTTTTTCTAATGACTCTTTAATCGCTTTATAGGAAGAAGAGTTCCCATAATAATATTTATAAATTCGACCAAAAAGCTTTCTTTCTATATTTTTTAAACCTTTAAAATTATAAGATTTTGTTCTAAGTCTATTTTTTCCTGCGGCTATCTGCACTTTAAACTTAATTTCGTTTATCGGCCCTGCAGTATTACCCAAATCTATAACCGTATTTAATTTTAAGTTTTTAATATAACTAAAAATGGCTACTGCTATTTCATTTGCCATTTTAGCCTGACCTTTTTTAGAATTCAAGAAAACACCTTCTTTTCTATTGGTTAAAAACCCTAACTCTACTAGAACACTTGGCATAATTGTTTCTCTTAAAACCTGAAAATTATCTTGTTTTACTTTTCTATTATTTCTTTTTAATTTAAAAGTAAAATTATTCTGAATTAAACTGGCAATAGCTAAACTTTTATCTAAATTTTCTTCTTGAAGCAAGGATAAGCCAATCACAGACTCTGCAGAATTTGAATCAAAACCTTCGTATTTATCTCTGTAATTATCCTCTAAAAGAATTACTGCGTTTTCTCTTTTGGCTATTTCTAGGTTTTTTTTATTCCCTCTTAAACCTAACACAAAAGTTCCTGCACCGAATGCATTTGAAGTATGCGAATCACAATGAACAGAAACAAATAAATCTGCTTTTGCCTGATTTGCAATATCTCCTCTTTTCCATAAATCTATAAAAACATCTTTATTTCGAGTATAAAGCACTTTAACATCTTTATGTTTTTCTAACAACGCACCTATTTTTAAAACGACTTTCAAAGCAATACTTTTCTCTTTAAACCCATTGCCTAAATTGCCCGGATCCTTACCGCCATGGCC
Organism: Polaribacter sp.; assembly: GCA_047616665.1. Lineage (GTDB taxonomy): Bacteria > Bacteroidota > Bacteroidia > Flavobacteriales > Flavobacteriaceae > Polaribacter. Next base: position 522 of record JBLHGY010000019.1, on the reverse strand, counting down.
AGCATCTAATACAACAACATATTCTTTTTGAGCGCAGATAGAAAAGCTATTGCTTAAAAATATAAAGAATAGTAAAAAGAGAATTTTTCTTTTGATAATATTTTTGTGTTTTTGTTGGGATTGCATCAATAAAATTTAACTAATTTTGTTTATTAAATTTGGTGGTGCAAATAATGCACCATACTTTTATTCATTTACAAAAATAGCATTTAAAGCATTGCAAACAAACCTATCATATATACTTTTATTTTGCTGCTTCTTTTTTGCAAAGCTGAGTTTTTCTCAAGATATAAAACCAATTAACGGAATTGTAGTTCCTTTTTTTGAGCGAGATACCGTATCCAAAAAACAAATCAAAGAGATTACTTCAATAAAAAAAGATACTTTACTACTTCAGAAAAAAGACACAATTGTAATAGATTCTATAAAACCGAAAGAATCCATAGAAGATCTTATTACGCATGTTGCAAAAGATTATACCATACAAAATGCAAAGGATAAAACGGTTACACTATATAATGA
>JBLHGY010000018.1:0-19215 GCA_047616665.1 Polaribacter sp. | reverse complement strand
TTAATGGCTTCAAAACCTGCAATTAATACTGTAAATAACAAAACAAGCAGTATCTATTTACAATGATTTAAGCAGCCATTTTAGCCTCTATTTAAGAAAACCTGCCGAAGTACATTTAAATCCAAACATCAAATATAAACCGTATCGAAGAAATAAAGTAAATTTACCTGAACTAACAATTTAAACCTAAAAAAGGTCTACCTATATGAATATAATACATGCAAGAACACCCTACTAACATTCATAATTTCAAAAGCTGATAGTGCTTAAAAAAAAATGGCTAGTAACTGAAACCAACCATTTTTATAATTTAAATAAGAGTACTTAATTACTAAGCCGAAGCATTTTGTGGTGCCCAACTAGAACATAACATATTTGAAGCTGCTTTTTGAGGATTTGCACAAGATGATTTTTCGTATCTGACGCAAGTTCCGCAATTTGGATCATTTTTTAAGACTGCCTTCATTTCAAAGCTATCGCAAGTATAACTAGTATCGACACTTACACCATGGACTTTACATCTATTATTAGATGTTAAACTTTCACAATTCACACAACTGTTTCCTATTCTTATAGACATAATTTTGTTTTTTTTAAATTAATATTAATCAAATCTAAATATTACAGTCTTTAGAACAAATACAAATAACTGATTATAAGTTGTTTGTATTTAGACTGTTTTAAAATAGTCCCAAATACTTAAACGTAAGTATTGAATTATTAATAAGTTACAGTCAAACAATTTATATTTTAAGTAGACTTATAATTTTCGGATATTTGCCAAACATCGACCTTCTTAATCATTTTAATTTTACTAATATTAATTTAAAAAAGAAAAGGGAGAATTCCCACTATTAAAGTAAGCACCCTTTTAATTATCTAACGATGCGTTACGCGCTCTTTTTATTCATTTGATTGTTTTTGGCAAATCCCACTTTTAAAGCCCAAATACCAATAGAAATTATGGTTGGTGATGCGCAGGTTTTTCAGAACTTCTTTTTCTTCAAAGACCTCACAACTGTTAAACTTTGCTTTAGCACTTAAAACCCGAAACAAACCTCACACAAACACTTTAAAAAAAACACTGTTAAAAAAACAAAAAGCGCAAATTTAAAATTTGCGCTTTTTTATAACTTCGTTTGTATCTTTTTATGCTTCCTTCACCGAGTTCCAACCTTGTGCTTTCAATTCAATTTCTTGACTGGCTCTCGTAACTAAATTCAACCCTTGGTTTTCTGCAGTAATATGACCAATAATAGAAAAGTTAGGGTTTCCTTTAATGGCTTCAAAATCTGCAATTGGTACTGTAAATAACAGTTCATAATCTTCGCCTCCACTTAATGCAACCATCGTAGAGTCTAAATTAAATTCTTCACAAGCAGAAATTACCTGAGGATCTAATGGTAATTTTTCTTCATAAATTTTACATCCTACTTTAGATTGAGAGCAAATGTGCATAATTTCTGAAGAAAGTCCGTCAGAAATATCAATCATAGCTGTTGGCTTTATTGCCAATTCTTTTAAAAATCCTGCAACATCTCTTCTTGCTTCTGGCTTTAATTGTCTTTCAATTAAATACGTGTAGCTATCTAAATCTGGCTGATTGTTTGGGTCTACATTAAAAACTTGTTTCTCTCTTTCTAAAACTTGCAAGCCTAAATAAGCGGCACCTAAATCTCCAGAAACCACAATTAAATCGGTTTCTTTTGCGCCACTTCTAAGCACAACATCTTCCTTTTCTACTTTACCAATTGCGGTAACAGAAATTAAAATTCCTTTAGTAGAAGAGGTGGTGTCTCCACCAACTAAATCTACTTTATACGTTTCACATGCTAATTGAATTCCAGAATACAATTCTTCAATTGCTTCTAAAGGAAACCTGTTAGAAACGGCAATTGAAACTGTAATTTGTTCTGCAGTACCATTCATTGCATACACATCAGATAAATTTACCATGACAGCTTTATAACCTAAATGTTTTAAAGGCATGTAACTTAAATCGAAATGAACCCCCTCTATTAGTAAGTCTGTAGTTACTAAAGTTTGTTTTTTAGAGGCATCTAAGACTGCGGCATCGTCTCCAATTCCCGTAACTGTAGATGCGTTTTCAATCGTAAAATATTTTGTAATATGGTGTATTAAACCGAACTCTCCTAGATCAGCTAATGACGTTTTTTGGGTGTTTTTATCTTCTAACATACCGCAAAGGTAGGTAGAATCTAAAAAAGGACAGAATTACTTTAACACCTATATTTATATTATGGATATTTAATATGTTATTTTTAATATTTAATATGTTATTTTTGAAAAAACTTGTTAAAAATGTTGAAAAAAGTTGTTTTACTTTGCTGTTGTGCAATTCTTCTTAATTGTAATAATAAAGATGGTTTATATACAAACACTCAAATAAATTACGTGCCTATTGCTGTTTGTGAAAATGGCTTTGCAGGAGAATATCCTTGTAATGACTATGATTTACTAAGCCATTTTAATTTAGATGAATTGGCAGGTTCTGGCACTGAAGGTAATGATTCTTGGGGCTGGACAGATCCAGAAACGAATAAAGAATATGCTTTAATGGGCACCAATAAAGGGATTGTATTTATTGATATTACAGACCCCTTAAACGCACTTATTTTAGGTATTCTAAAAACTGCTACAGTAAATAGTTCTTGGAGAGATGTAAAAGTGTACGATTCTCATGCATTTATTGTAAGCGAAGCCACAAACCATGGAATGCAAGTTTTTGATTTAAAACGCTTAAGAAATGTTTTAAATCCTCCAGAAATTTTTTTAGCAGACACTCATTTCACCGAATTTGGGAGCGCTCATAATATTGTAATTAACGAAGATAGTGGCTATGCATATATAGTAGGAGCAAGCAGAAGCTCTACCTACGGTGGTGGCGCTATTTTTATAAATATTCAAGACCCTTTAAACCCAGTAATTGAAGGAGGATTTAGTGAAGGAGGTTACTCGCATGATGCCCAAGTAATTACTTACAACGGTCCAGATACAGGATATACTGGAAAAGAAATTCTTATAGGAAGTAATGAAAATGAAATTGTAATTGCAGATATTAGTGATAAAACAAACCCCTTAGTAATTTCTACCATAAGTTACGCTAATGTAAAATATGCACATCAAGGGTGGTTTACAGAAGATTTAAAATATTTTATTTTAGGAGATGAACTCGATGAATACCGTCTTGGGAATAAGACAAGGTCTATTATTTTCGACTTTACCGATTTGGATAACCCTGTATATCATTTTGATTACCTCGGAACTACAAATGCCATTGATCATAATGGGTACGTAAAAGATAATATTTATTATCAAGCAAACTATACCGCTGGGGTTAGAATGATAGATATCTCCGGTGTTAAAAATAAAAACTTCACAGAAGTTGGTTTTTTTGATACATATCCAGACAATAATACAGTTGCATTTAAGGGAGTTTGGAATGTATACCCTTACTTTCCTAGCGGAAACATTATTATAAGCGATATTAATAATGGCTTTTTTGTGATTAGAAAAAAGTAATTCTTACATACAAATGAAAAAATATGCCCTAATATTAATCTTGATTGTTTTTTCTAATTGCTCAAAAAAAGATGTATTTGAGATTCCGTTAATTGATACTAATGTATATTTTATAGAAACTATTGGGGGTTCTAAAAATGACGCTTTTAATGCTGTTACAAAAACAACAGATGATGGTTATATTACTGCAGGCTATGCGCAAAGCAACGATGGAGATATTATTTCAAAAGCAAATATCTCTTTTGATTTTTTAGTCTCAAAGTTTTCCTCGGAAGGCACCTTAGAATGGCAAAAAAAATTAATAAACTAAACTATCTTTGCAGCTAGAAATAAATGCGACCTAAAAAAAGGCAATACTAAACACTCTAAAAAGGTCTTCTAAAACAAAGAAAACTTTTAACTTTTTATAAATTCAAGATGCCCTTATATTCTTTAACTTTACGTTTTTCAAAATAAAAAACAAAACACCTATGATTTATAATATTAGAATAATTTTCATTTTTATTTTGTTTTTAGGAACAATCTCTTGTTCTCCTGACGAAAACATCAATAATGACCAAGATGATGATAAAATAGTAAACACTGAAGACAACTGCCCCGAAACACCTAATGAAGATCAACTAGATACAGATGAAGACGGAATGGGAGATCTCTGTGATGACGATGATGACAATGATGGTATAACAGATGCTGAAGACAACTGCCCTTTAATTGCAAATCCAGAACAAAGTGATGCTGACAATGACGGGAAAGGAGATACTTGTGATAACGATGATGACAATGATGGCGTTCCAAATGAAATAGATAATTGCCCTAACACACCAAATGATGGCCAAAAAGACAATGATAATGACGGAATAGGAGACCTTTGTGATGCTGATGATGATAATGACGGTATCGCAGACACTGAAGACAATTGCCCAAACACTCTAAACCCAAATCAAGAGGATCAAAATAACGATGGCATTGGTGACTTCTGTTCTCCGACAAATAAAGTTCCTTGTGAAAATGGTATGGCAAATGGGTATCCTTGTAATGATTATGATTTACTTTTAAACATGCCTTTAAATGCTTTTTTCGCAGATGCGGGAAATGATTCTTGGGGGTGGACAGACCCTACAACAAACAAAGAATATGCCATTATGGGCTTAAATAATGGTACTGCTTTTATAGATATTACAGATACAAACAATCCTGTTTACCTAGGTAAGCTGCCTACAGCAAGCGTTAATAGTATTTGGAGAGATATTAAGGTGTATAAAAACCATGCTTTTATTGTAAGTGAAGCAGCAAATCATGGGATGCAAGTTTTTGACTTAACACGCTTAAGGAATGTTACCGGTTCTCCAACAAATTATACTGCAGACAAAAATTTTACTGATTTTGGAAAGGCTCATAATATTGTGATTAACGAAGATAGCGGTTATGCATATATAGTTGGAGCAAGCAGAAGCTCTACCTATGGTGGTGGCCCAATATTTGTAAATATTCAAGATCCTTTAAATCCTATTATTGAAGGTGGTTTTGCTGCTGGCGGATATTCACATGATGCCCAAGTTATTACTTATACCGGTCCAGATACAGATTATACAGATAAAGAAATTCTTATAGGAAGTAATGAAAATGAAATTGTAATTGCAGATGTTACAGACAAAACAAACCCCTTAGTAATTTCTACAATAAGCTACTCGAATGTGGAGTACGCCCACCAAGGATGGTTTACTGAAGATTTAAAATATTTTATTTTGGGCGATGAGCTAGATGAACAAAGTTATGGTAACAATACAAGAACGATTGTCTTTGATTTTACAGATTTAGACAACCCTTTATACCACTTCGACTACTTTGGATTTACTGCAGCCATTGATCATAACGGGTATGTAAAAGATAATATTTATTATCAGGCAAATTATACTGCTGGTGTAAGAATGGTTGATGTTTCTAATACAGAAAATAAGGTGTTTTCTGAAGTTGGATTTTTTGATACATACCCAAATAATAACAATGCCGCATTTAATGGAGTATGGAATGTATACCCTTATTTCCCAAGTGGAAAGATTATTATCAGCGATATAGATAACGGGTTTTTTGTAATTAAAAAAAGTAATCCATAAAGACAGATGTCAAAATACCTCACCGCTATTTGCTTTTTTATTCTTTTTAACTGCTCTAAAAAAGATGTTTTTAATACTCCTGAAGTACCTGAAGTCATAAATGAAATAGACTTTGTAAAAACTTTTGGTGGCACTAAGAATGATGCACTTTATTCTGTAAAAGCAACAACAGATGGTGGATATGTTGTTGCTGGTTATGCGCAAAGCAATGATTTTGATCTCGCTACAAAAACCAATGATTCATTTGACTTTTTAATATCAAAGTTTAATTCAGAAAACAGTTTAGAATGGCAAAAAACTTTTGGAGGTTCAGAAGATGACAGAGCCGCGGACATCGTGCAAACCTTAACTGGGGGTTTTGTGGTTTTAGGATACAGTAAAAGTTCAGATAGCAATGTCTCAGAAAATGCAGGAAGTAAGGATTTTTGGTTGTTAAAAATTTCTTCTAAAGGAAACCTTCTTTGGGAGAAAACCTTTGGATTTTCTGGTGCAGATTACGGAACCGCATTACTAGAAACAAATGACGGTGGTTTTCTCATAACTGGAGTTCTAGATGTTTCTAGTTCTGACGGCCAAGGAAATGCGAAATCAAATAAATTAAAACACGCCGGCGGAGACTATTGGTCCATAAAAACAGACAATGCTGGTAACTTAGAATGGAGTCGATTTTTTGGAGGCTCATTCACAGAAATACCTTCTGGTGTAATAGAAACTACTCAGGGTAATTTTATAATTGCCGGTTCATCAGACAGTAGCGACTTTAATATTTCTGAAAATAAAGGAGCTTATGATTTTTGGATAACTAAAATAAGTGCTGCAGGAGAATTGCTTTTAGAAAAAAGCTTTGGGGGGTCTGGAATTGACCAAGCAAGAGCAATTACAGCAACAAATGATGGCAATTTCATTGTTGTTGGAGACACTAGAAGCACAGACACCGATGTGACAGTAAACAATGGCGCAGCAGATGTTTGGATTGTGAAATTCTCTTCGAAAGGAATCTTAATTTGGGAAAAAACAATCGGAGGATCTAGTTTTGACGTTGCAAGAGCTATTTATAAAACACAAGACAACGGCTTCCTGATCGCAGGAAGCTCCAGAAGCTTAGACAACGGTTTTCAAAACAAAGGTCAAAATGATGCACTAATTTTAAAAATTGACGAAAACGGAAATCTGCTATGGCAAAAAACAGCGGGTGGCTCGGAAATAGACTTTTTATATGATGTTGTAGAACTAAATAACAAATCGATTATTGCCGTTGGTGAAAGTAGTAGTTCAGATCAAGATATTCTTGAAAACAAAGGATTTACAGACGCTTTAATCATTCAAATAAAATGAGAAACAAATACTATTTATTAATTTTAATGCTACTAATCTTTCTGCGCTGTGGTAAAAAAGAAGAACTTGATTGCTGTATATTCCCAGAACAATTTACAGTAACCTTAAACTTTACACATCATTGGAATGGATTAAAAATTACACCACAAGATTTTAATGAATTAAAGTTTACAAACGAAAATGGAGAGCGATTAAGTATTGAAAGATTGCGGTATCTTGTTTCAAATATTAGTCTCGTAAATGGTAAAAACTATCATTTAATAGATGTTGGAGAAAACGCTGGAACATCCATCACCATTCCTGAACTTACAGATGCCTCCTATGCACTCTCTTTTAGGTTTGGTTTTTCAAATGAAGACAATATAGACGGAGCGTACCAAGATTTAAATTCTGCAAGTTTTAGTGTTCCAGGAATGTTAGGAGGCGGGTATCATTTCATGCAGTTTGATGGAAAATACGAAGATAACAACAATGAAGCATCTGGTTTTAACTACCACATGATTAAAGCTGTAGATAGAACAGATCCTGATAATTTAAAATTTGAGGATACTTCATTTGAGGTAAATTTAGGAACAATAGTGGTTGCAAATACTACTGAAATTGAGATTAAAATGAACCTTGCAGAATGGTTTAAAAATCCGAATACGTGGAACTTAAATGAGTTAAATACCGTTTTAATGCCAAATTTTGAAGCTCAAAAAATGATGCGCGAAAATGGAGAGACCGTTTTTAGTTTGGGTGTAGTAAATTAATAACACATTGTCATTCAAATTTCTAGGGTTTAAGAACCCATAATGACAAAGAAAAACACATGAAAAAACCGTATATATATTTCTTTGCATTTTTTCTTTTGACGTTTTGTTCGTCTAAAGAAGAAGAAATCTATACACCGGTTCCATATAACTTAGAAATACCCGCACTTTTTGCAGACAAATTAATTGCACCTATAATTCCTGCAGACAATTTATTAACCGAAGAAGGAGTAGCCTTAGGTAAAAAACTCTTTTTTGATAAAAAGTTATCGGGAGACAACACAAAAGCTTGCAGCTCTTGCCACAATCCTAAAAAAGCATTTACAGACCAACAGCAATTTAGTGCAGGGGTACAAGGAGAATTTGGGACAAGAAATGCAATGCCTTTATTTAATTTAGCTTGGAATTTTGAGGAACGTTTTGCATGGGATGGAAAAGAGTTTGGACTGGAACAACAGGCTTTAGAACCTGTTTCAAATCCGATAGAGATGCATGCAAACTGGAATCTAGTAGTACAAAAACTCCAAGAGAGCACAGAATATCCAACATTATTTTTACAGGCCTTTGGTACTTCAGAAATAGGTGCCGAATTAGTTACAAAAGCGCTTGCACAATTTGAAAGAACTCTTATTTCTGGAGATTCTAAATTTGATAAATACCTACTTGGAGAAACCAGTTTAACGCAAGAGGAACAAAACGGATTCAATGTTTTTATGGATGAAGCAAAAGGAGATTGTTTTCATTGTCATGGTAGCAATAACAACCCTCTTTGGACAGATAACGCATTTCACAATAACGGTTTAGACACTACTTTTCAAGATTTAGGGTTCGGTGCAGTAACAGGAGACCCTAATGATAACGGTAAATTTAAATCGCCGTCTATTCGTAATTTAGCTTTTACAGCACCTTATATGCATGATGGTCGATTTGCAACGCTAGAGGAGGTTATTACTCATTATTCTGAAGGTCTTCAAAAATCTTCAACAATAGATCCTTTAATGAAGCGGGTAAACGAAGGTGGTGTTCACTTATCGCCACAAGATAAAAACGATTTAAAAGCCTTCCTGCTATCGCTTACCGATAGAGAATTTATAAATAATCCGAACTTTCAGGAGTAATCAATAAAAGCAATCGAATTATTGGGTTTCACAATGAAAGTTCTTCGCTTTTCTTGGACTTATATTGTATATTTGCATTCAATTTAGATTTAATCTATTTAAAAATATGATAAAAGTTTCAGACACAGCAAAGAAGAAAGTCGTAGAGTTAATGACTGACGACGGCTTTGACGCGGTAACCGATTTTGTAAGAGTTGGCGTAAAAAGTGGTGGTTGTTCAGGTTTGTCTTACGATTTAACTTTTGACAATAAAAAAGAGGAAAACGACAAAGTTTTTGAAGAGAATAATGTTAAAATTATTGTTGACAAAAAGAGTTTTTTATATTTAGTTGGTACCACCTTAGAATATTCCGGAGGCTTAAACGGAAAAGGGTTTGTATTTAATAACCCAAACGCAAATAGAACTTGTGGTTGTGGGGAATCATTTTCACTCTAAAAAAATTAATCCTAATCTTCCCAAAGAGAAGGAATAAAAAATAAAAAATATGAGTAAATATACAGAAGAAGATTTAGAACAAGAATTAAAAACCAAAGAATATGAATACGGTTTTTATACAGATATAGAAAGTGAAACTTTTGCGAAAGGTTTAAGTGAAGATGTAGTTCGTGCAATTTCTAAAAAGAAAAACGAGCCGGAATGGATGACCAATTGGCGTTTAGAAGCATATCGTGTTTGGGAAAAAATGGACGAGCCAGAATGGGCAAATGTGAATTATACAAAGCCAAAATTTCAAGATATTGCCTATTATTCAGCACCAAAAGCAAAACCAAAATTAAATTCTTTAGATGAAGTAGATCCAGAATTACTAGATACGTTTAAGCGTTTAGGGATTTCTGTAGATGAGCAAAAGAAATTAGCGAACGTAGCTGTAGATATTGTAATAGATTCCGTTTCAGTAGCTACTACTTTTAAGAAAACACTAGGGGAAAAGGGGATTATTTTTATGCCAATTTCTGAAGCAATTCAAGAACACCCAGAATTAGTTAGAAAATATTTAGGAACGGTTGTACCAACAACTGATAATTTTTATGCAGCATTAAATTCAGCAGTCTTTTCTGACGGATCCTTCTGCTACATTCCAAAAGGCGTTCGTTGTCCGATGGAATTATCTACCTACTTTCGAATTAATGAAGGTGGAACAGGACAGTTTGAAAGAACACTAGTTGTTGCAGATAAAGGTAGTTATGTTTCTTATTTAGAAGGTTGTACAGCACCAAGTAGAGATGAAAATCAATTACATGCAGCAGTTGTAGAATTGATTGCAATGGATGATGCAGAAATTAAATATTCTACAGTGCAAAACTGGTATCCTGGGAACAAAGAAGGAAAAGGTGGTGTTTACAATTTTGTAACTAAAAGAGCTATTTGCGAAACCAATGCAAAAGTTTCTTGGACACAAGTAGAAACAGGTTCTGCTATAACTTGGAAATATCCTTCTTGTATTTTAAAAGGAAACAATTCTGTAGGTGAATTTTACTCAATTGCAGTAACTAACAACCACCAGCAAGCAGATACAGGAACAAAAATGATTCATTTGGGGAAAAACACCAAATCAACCATTATCTCTAAAGGTATTTCTGCTGGGAAATCTCAAAACTCATATAGAGGATTGGTTCAGATAAGTCCAAGAGCAGAAAATGCGCGTAACTTCTCTCAATGTGATTCTTTATTAATGGGAAATGATTGTGGTGCTCACACCTTCCCTTATATAGACGTGAAGAATAAAACAGCACAAGTAGAACATGAAGCAACTACAAGTAAAATTGGTGAAGAGCAATTATTTTACTGCAACCAACGTGGAATAGATACTGAAAAAGCAATCGCATTAATTGTAAACGGATTTAGTAAAGAAGTTTTAAATAATTTACCAATGGAATTTGCTGTGGAAGCTCAAAAATTATTGGAAATTAGTTTAGAAGGAAGTGTCGGTTAAAATTTTTAACCATTTCATTGTTTGTTCGTTAAATCGTTTAAACAACGCTGCCAAAAATAAAAAAATATTAAACTGCTAATAGCGATAATCTAAAGGCAAATAGACAAATTACAATGTTAAAAATAGAAAATTTACAAGCAAGTATAGACAATAAATCAATCTTAAAAGGATTAAATTTAGAAGTAAAAGCTGGTGAAGTTCATGCAATTATGGGTCCTAATGGTGCTGGAAAAAGTACGTTGGCTAATATTATAGCGGGTAAAGATGATTACGAGGTTACTTCGGGAACTATTGAATTAAATGGTGAAGATATTAGCGAGCTGGCACCAGAAGAAAGAGCACATAATGGCGTGTTTTTATCTTTCCAATATCCTGTAGAAATCCCTGGAGTTTCTGTAACTAACTTTATAAAAACTGCAATAAACCAAACGCGTAAAGCAAAAGGTTTAGAAGACATGCCTGCAAAAGACATGTTAAAGATGATTCGCGAAAAATCTGAATTATTAGAAATAGACCGTAAATTCTTATCACGTTCTCTAAACGAAGGTTTTTCTGGAGGAGAAAAGAAGCGTAACGAAATATTTCAAATGGCAATGTTAGAGCCTAAATTAGCAATTCTTGATGAAACAGATTCTGGTTTAGATATAGATGCTTTAAGAATTGTTGCAAACGGCGTAAACAAACTTAAGTCTGAAGATAACGCAGTTATTGTGATAACACATTATCAGCGTTTATTAGAATATATAGTTCCTGATTTTGTACATGTTCTTTACGATGGAAAAATTGTGAAAACAGGTGATGCTTCTTTGGCTTTAGAATTAGAAGCAAAAGGATATGATTGGATTAAGCAAGAATTAGTGTAAAATTAGATTTTAGTAAAAGTATACAGAAATGCGTACCGATACTAAAAACTGAAAACTGAAAAAATGGAATTAAACGATAAATTATTATCATCATACGTAGCATTTGAAAATCGTGTAGATACAAATTCTGATATACACGAAATTCGTTCAGAAGCGTTTCAAAATTTTGAAAAGTTAGGCTTTCCTACTAAAAAGTTAGAGGCTTGGAAATACACTTCTTTAAACTCAGTTTTAAAGCAAGATTATAGTTTATTTCCTAATAAAGAAAATTCGATTCAATTAGCAGATGTACAAAAGTATTTTATACATGATATAGACACATACAAGCTTGTTTTTATAGATGGAAAATACAGTTCTTTCTTATCGGAAAGCACACACGACACTTTTGATGTTTGCTTAATGTCTGCTGCATTAACCAAACCAAAATACAAAGCTGTTATTGAAAATTACTTCAATAAAATAGCTAAAAAAGACAATTTAACCTCTTTAAATACAGCTTTTGCTAATGAAGGTGCTTACATCTATATTCCTAGAAATGTAGAGGTAGAAAAGCCGATTCAAATTATCAATTTTACCACGGGATCTGAAGCAGCAACCATGTTGCAACCAAGAAACCTAGTTGTGGTTGAGCAAAATGCACACGTTCAAATTATAGAACGTCATCAAAGTTTAACTTCAAACCCTGTTTTGACAAACGCAGTTACTGAAGTTTTTGCTGCAAAAGATGCAACTGTAGATATTTACAAGATTCAAAATGATGATACAAACGCTTCGTTAGTAGATAATTCTTACATCGAGCAAAAATCAAATAGTATTGTTTCTGTGCACACTTTTTCATTTGGAGGAAATATCACAAGAAACAATTTAAACTTCTATCAAAGAGGAGAGCACATAGATTCTATCTTAAAAGGAATTACGATTCTTGAAGGAAAGCAACATGTAGATCACCACACTTTAGTGCATCATATAGAACCAAATTGTGAAAGCCACCAAGATTATAAAGGAATTTATAATGAGCGTTCTACAGGTGTTTTTAATGGTAAAGTAGTTGTAGACAAAGAAGCACAAAAAACAAATGCATATCAAAAAAGCAACAATGTTTTATTAAGTAATAAGGCTACTATCAATGCAAAACCTCAACTAGAAATTTTTGCAGATGATGTGAAATGTTCTCACGGTTGTACAATTGGCCAATTAGATGATGAAGCTTTATTTTACATGCAACAGCGAGGGATTCCAGAGAAAGAAGGTAAAGCATTGTTAATGTTTGCTTTTGCAAATACTGTTTTAGAGAGTGTAAAAATACCGGAGGTAAAACAACGTATTGCTAAGATAATTGCAAATAAATTAAATGTAAAAATCGGTTTCGATTTATAAGCAACTAAGTTGCATTTTGTATAAAGTAAAAACCACGCAAATTGCGTGGTTTTTTTTATAACTTAATTTCAATCTATCGACTCCAAAATCCCTTTCAAAAATAGGTTTTCTTCGAACCCAGACAAACCAAAACGTACAATAACCAACTCTTCATCCGGTAAAACGTATACCCTTTGCCCTTGATAACCATCTGCAAAATACATGTTTTTAGGAACGTCTTTAAATTGCTTTTCTCTATTTAGCCAAAAATGTGCACCATAGGTTCCGTTTGAAGTTGGCGATGGTGTGGTTATATAGTCTACCCATTTTTTAGTAAATAGTTCTTCCCCATTCCAGTTTCCATTGTGTAAGTAAAGGAGTCCGAATTTTGCCCAATCTCTGGCAGTTGCCCATGCATAAGAAGAAGCAATATAATTTCCTGCCAAATCACTTTCAACCACCATAGAGTTCATTCCAATTTTATCAATGAGGTTTGTATACCAAAAATCTAAATATTCTTGATGCGTTTTAAATTGATCCCTTAAAATTCCTGACAATAAATTAGAAGTACCAGAAGAGTAATTCCAAGAAGCATTGGTTTTATTTTGTAGCGGTTTTTCTGCTTGCATCTTAGTCATGTCTCTTTCTAAGAACAACATTTTTGTAGCATCAGAAATTTCATCATAATTTTCATCCCATTCTAAACCAGAATTCATTTGTAATAAATTATTGATGGTAATGTTTTTACGTGCGTCCTTTTGCCAAGAAGCAATAGGTGCTTTGTTATGGATGTTTATCTTATTCTGGTGCTGTAAAACGCCAAAAACAGTACCCATCATGCTTTTAGTCATAGACCAACCTAAAATTCTAGAATCTTTATCAAATCCGTCTGCATATTTTTCTAAAACAAGCTGATCTTTATAAATAACTAACACTGCCCTCGATTTGTTTTCTCCAAAAATAGCACCAACTGTTTCTCTTAATTTCTTATAATTGATGTTTCCAAAAACAGTGTCTTTTTGAGGAGCGTTCCCATAAGGAAAAGGGGTATTATTGTCTGATTTTCCCCTTTTAGGAACTAAATAAGAAGCAGTTTCATCATTCACGTTCAATGTTAAAACAGCTCCCAAACCTTCCCTGTAAATTGCTTTTCTAGTTAATAAACCCAATGCAGAAGAAATTACAAACTTGTTTTTTAAATCTAACAGATCTGTGGCCAAATTTACTGGCGAAAAATTATTGTCAGTTTTGTCCGTAAACTCCAAGGTTCTTTCCCCAAGAAAAATGGAAGACGCTGTGTTTTTTGCAGAGTATCCTGCTAAAATATTCAACTTTGGATAGTTAGAAATTACAAATAATATAAGAAAAACTGCTATTAGCAGTAGCATTCGTTTTAATATTTTCATAGTAAATATAGTTTAGTGATGTAAAAATAAGAAAATCATATTCAGTTTATGAAAACTTTACAAATGCATGCTTTATCTTTGTAATTAAATATGACGTGTATGATTAATGTTGCTAAAGTTCGTGAAGATTTCCCCATTCTAAAAAGAACTGTTCATGGAAAACGGTTGGTGTATTTTGACAATGCAGCAACTTCTCAAACGCCCCAAATTGTTATAGATACAATTGTGGATTACTACAGTAATTACAATTCAAATATTCACAGAGGCGTGCACACTTTAAGTCAGGAAGCCACAGATAAGTATGAAGAAGCGCGTATTAAAGTACAACACCATTTTAACGCAAAAGAGGCGTATGAAATTATTCTAACTTCTGGTACCACAAATAGTATTAATATTATTGCTGCTGGTTTTGCTTCTATACTGCAAAAAGGAGACGAAATTATTGTTTCTGCTTTAGAGCACCATTCTAATATTGTGCCTTGGCAAATGCTGTGTGAAAAAACGGGCACTATTTTAAAGGTAATTCCAATGTTAGAGGACGGTTCTTTGAATATGGATGCCTACCATGATTTGGTAAATGAAAAAACAAAATTAGTTTTTTGTAATCATGTTTCTAATGCGCTAGGAACGGTTAATCCTGTAGAGGAAATTATTGCAAAAGCACATGCTTTTAATGCTGCTGTCTTATTAGACGGGGCACAAGCAACCCCGCATATAAAACCAGATGTACAAGCTTTAGATGTAGATTTTTATGTTGCTTCTGCACACAAATTGTGCGGACCAACCGGTGTTGGTATGTTATACGGAAAAGAAAAGTGGTTGCAAAAATTACCACCTTATGAAGGTGGTGGCGAAATGATTGCTACCGTTTCTTTTGAGAAAACAACCTATGCAGGCTTGCCTCATAAATTTGAAGCAGGTACCCCAAATATTTGTGGAGGTATTGCATTTGGTGCTGGTTTAGATTATATGAATGCAGTGGGCTTTGACAACATTGCTTCTTATGAGCATGAGCTTTTAGAATACGGAACACAAGAGTTATTAAAAATTGAAGGTTTAAAAATATACGGTACAACCGCTGAAAAAACGGCTGTAATCTCTTTTAACGTAGGCGGGATTCATCCGTATGACATAGGGGTTATTTTAGATAAGCTTGGCATAGCGGTTAGAACAGGGCATCATTGCGCACAACCCATTATGGATTTCTATCAAATACCAGGAACTATTAGAGCTTCTTTCTCTTTTTACAATACAAAAGAAGAAATAGATATTTTTGTAAGTGGAGTTAAAAGGGCTGTTGGTATGCTTTCTTAAAAATATAAAGGTTCTGTAAATAAAAAAAAGGTTGAGCTAAGCTCAACCTTTTTTTTAATCATATACGTGTGTTTTCTTTTACAAAAAAGAAAACAGACTGCTTAATTATTTATCGTCCAAGAAAGGTAGAATTGAGAACCTGTAGCTCCAACTCCTGGTGCACTAAAGTATTCTTTTCCTCCTAAATTGGCTCCACCAAGTTTAACAACAGATTTTAAATTCGGGATCGTTAAATTTACTTGTGCATCTAAAACTGATCTCGCGTCTACCATTCCATCGTAGAAAGAAGATTGCCACAAGAACTCATCTTGCCATCTGTAATTTACATTAAACCCAAAGTTTTTAAATAAGTCTGTTTTTCCAAACTGCACTTTTACTTTGTGCTCTGGTGTATTAAAACCTGCTTCAAAGTCTGGATCCGATCCTCCTTCTTCTTTAAATTTTGCAAATGAATAATTGAAGCCTAAATCAAATCCGTTCAATACTTTTTTAGAAAGCCCAATTCCCAATCCATAAGAGCTAATATCTGAATCTGAATTAGAATCAAAAGCGATTCCTTTGTAATCTCCAGAACCCAAAGCTAGCAAAGCAAGAGGAGTTGGCATTGGCGTAGGAGAACCAAGTGCTGGTGCAATATCTACAGCGTCATTTAAAGCAACACTACCGTACAATGGTGCAACTGCATTTTTACTTGCAATAAAGTCTTCATATTTATTATAGTATGCATTTACATCGATTGTAACTCCCTCAATAACACCTCTATACCCAACATCATACGCAGTTACATATTCTGGTGCTACGTAAGCAATATTAGATTTCTTTAAATCAGCAGGATTTCCACTAGCTAAAAAGGCTCCAATAGAACTAGCTGACCAAGAATTATTATAGGCCATGTCTCCTGTTAAAACTTGAGTGCCTCCAATATTACTTCCAGAAACAGCATTTATATAGCCTGCTAAACCTTGATTAATTCCTAAATTATAAGGTAAGGATCTATATCTATCAATATTATCTGGAGCTGTACCTACTAAGATTCCTGAACCAGCATCTAAACCAATATATTGATCTTGTGCCGTTGGATTTCTAAAACCTGTTTGAAGAGAAGCTCTAAAGTTATGTCTCTTATCTTCTCCAGCAGCATAGGATAAAGAAATTCTAGGAGAAATATTCCCTTTAAAATTAAGCGCTTTGTCATACCTTGCAGAAGCAGTTAACTTTAAACGGTCATCTAACATTCTTTTTTGACCTTGAATATAAGCACCTGCTTCAGTGTATGAAATTGGCCCATCATAATCGGTAAAAATAGTTCCTTGAGAATCTAAACGATATTCCCTCATAGATCCACCTACCTGTATCTCTGCAAAGCTGATGTAATCTCTTAAGTTTACGTTTGCGTCTGCATGATACATTTTAGTTCTATCCAAAAATTTAGAACCTGTAACTAAGTTCGGGTCATTTATAACAATTTCTTTAGCTGCTTCAAACGCTGCTGTTCCTGGAACTAAACGTTCTCTATCTGCAAAGGCTCTTGCCGCATCATGATTCATTGCTGGCACTCCAAAAGGGGCTGCAGCTCCTAAATATGCACCCGCATACTCTTGAAACCAATTTGTATCTGAACTCCACGATCTGTTCACGTTAATCGCAGCAAAACGAGTATCATAAGAATCTCCTGCATCCTCTGCTGTTGTATATCCTCTTACAAAAAAGTTTTTACCTTTAAACTCTAATCTGTGCTGTGCTAAAGTAAAGTTCTTAATGTTATACCTGTTTTGTCCTTGGTAAATTGTATTTCCTGAACCAAATTTAGTGTTCCAAATAATTTCAAGTCTGTCATCTCCAAGTGGACGATAGTTTAAAGAAGCTCCAAACTTCACACTCTTAGCCTCATTGTTCATAAAGTCAACGTCTTTGTACCCTGTTCTTGTAACTCTTGTAGCTCCTAATGTTCCTGCAGGTGTACCCGCAATTGCATCAAAATCTAATGTAGTTCCAACCTCATCTCCATAAATGTTAAGTCCGTTATAAGCAGTATTCCCAACATGACTCATTGAAGCTCCATCTATCTCATCTCTGTAATCTGTAGCATACCAATCTGTACCTTTTAAATAAGACAAAGTAGCTTTCGCTGCAAAATAATTAGAAAAAGCATGTGCCATTCTTATGTTAAAATCTTTAAATTCATTGTCTCCTGCAGCCTTTTGACTTGTGATTCCTGTTTTTAAAGAAAAACTAATTCCTTGGTCGTCAAAAGCACTTTTACTTCTCATAAACATGATACCATTAAATGCATTTGCCCCATACAAAGCAGATGATGCTCCTGGTAAAACCTCTACAGACTTTACATCCAACTCAGAAATTCCTAACAAATTCCCTACAGCAAAGTTTAATCCAGGTGCAGAGTTATCCATACCGTCAACCAATTGCATAAAACGCTCATTTGCAAATGTTGCAAAACCACGTGTATTTACAGATTTAAATGTTAAACTATTAGAGTTAATGTCTACCCCTTTCAAGTTTTCTAAACCGTCGTAAAAAGAAGGTGAAGAAGTGTTCTTAATGGCTCTTGAGTCTAAACGCTCTATTGTAACTGGAGACTCCATAATACGTTCTGGAGTTCGAGATGCAGAAACCACTATTTCATCAAGAAATGTTTCATTTTCCGTCAACAAAACATCAATATTTTGATTGTTTTTGGTGACCTCTACTTTTTCTGTTTTATAGCCCAAGACAGAAATCTGCAAGGAAAACGGAGGAATATCCGCTACGTTTAATGAGAAATTCCCATCAAAATCAGTGTTTGTACCCACTGCTTTCCTTTCCACTTTAATGTTTGCACCAGGTAATGCTTCGCCTGTTTTTGCGTCTTTAACTGTTCCCGTAATAGTGGTTTGAGCCAGTATAGCTGTACTTCCACATACTAGGAACGCTAGTAATAAAATCTTTTTTATCATAATTTAAATTGGTTTGTTTACTATATGCAAATTACAAAAAAATTTCAATAATTGATTATTTAACATTAATTTTTATATTTTTCTTAAATTATTGTTAAATTATTGTGATATTATTGAAACAAAACCACACTACAGATTTTAAAAAAAACCATTAGTTGTCGTACATTTGCCGTGATAAACTCATTCCTTTTGAAAATAGTTAAAAATATTGCTAACTTTTCTACAGACGAAAAAACTTTTGTTACCATTGGTACTTTTGATGGTGTTCATTTCGGGCATCAAAAAATACTTGAAAAACTAGTTTCAGAAGCTAAAGCAGCGGGTAAAAAAGCTATTTTATTAACTTTTTTTCCACACCCACGAATGGTTTTACAAAAGAATGCAACTATAGAATTACTAAATACAATAGATGAGCGCGCTAAGCTTTTAGAAAAAACAGGTTTAGATTACTTAATCATTCATCCCTTTGACAAGGCTTTTTCTAAAACAACTGCTTTAGAATTTGTAAAAGAAATTTTAGTAAACA